>NZ_JAUBSX010000067.1:0-43227 GCF_036704885.1 Microcoleus sp. F4-D5
GTTGGGGGTGCTTCTTTCTGTAATTGCTCCAGATACAACTCCATCAGTTTTTTTCGGTCTGGTCTACAGTCTTGTAATGCTTCATAGATGCTTGGCCATTGACGCTTGAATAATGGATTTAGTGAAAATTCCGCGAGAGATGACGCATTCGGAGTGGTCATCACTGCATCCATCAGCTCAAATGTCGCATCTTTCGCTTGCACCAATAACTCGTATGCTGCTTGACGAAAGTCCTTTAATCGTTCACTGTTCATTTAAGGAGTGGAACGGTGTTTATTTTTCACCCTCATTCTCTCCTAGCGCGGTGGCTCTAGTTCTTCTGAAAGCCACCGTTCTCATCTTTGGTTAGTCTAAACTACAGTAATTTATATCAAATATATTCTCACCCATGCTGAGTATGATAAGGAGAAATGGAAAAATGACCCTTACTTTTAACCCACATTCCGCAGATGTGGCTGGGATTTTTTTATAAGTTTTGAAAACTTGGAAACCAAACGCTTTTGAGTTGAACTTATGCGGTTTTAGCGTTACAGGAACCCGTCAATTTGACCTCGAGCGAGTAAGTTGAAATAATTGACTTTTTTTAATAGATTCATGGCTCTATTTTATCGTTTTAATTCATGTTTTTAGCCAAGGGGACTCATACCAAGAGCAAATTGTCTTGACTAATAAATGAAAATTATTCACAAATACCTAAACCTCACTCTCGATCGTTATCCACTTGAAACTATTAAATAGTATTGACAGCAATACTGTCCTAAATGCTTTAATACATCTTGACGGTCTTGGGTTAAATTGCTGACTTGCTTTTTTCCATCGCTCGTCACTAAATGCACTGCTTGAAACATCTGAAATATCCAGCGCATTGTCGGCTTATTTGTTAATTTCTTTACCTGATTTTTTACCTCCTCATTGGTAGCTGATAATTGTTGTCTCAATTTCCTTTGAGCTAAATTATAAACTAACAAACACAGTCCCATTATCATTCCAATTGCTTCAACTCGTTCCGGCTTTTTTACAAATACGCTTGATGTAAAAAACAACGGGTCTTTGATAAATCTGAATCCTCTCTCGTTACTTTGCTGTGCTTTGTATTCCAGTAATACTTCTCGATCGCTCACTGCTGTAGCGTCTAAGATATTTGTAGCCAGTATAAACCTCCCGGCTGTGACTTGTTCTGCTGATATTACTGACGTTTGGGTTTCTACTTCACTTGTCACTTGATAAACTTTTGTCTGTATCTGGCTCGATGTTTTCGACTTGCCTGTCGGTTTTTTTACTGGTTTTTCTTGGCATTTAATTTCTGTGATTCGATGATATTTCCATGAATCTGATAATCTTTTTATTGCGATTTCTGCATCAGCAATACAAGCAAACTCCTGCTTGGATAGCTTACGCAGTGAGGCTTTTGCTGATTCTAACTGTTTTTTTACTTGCTCGGTTATTTTTTTTATTGCTGCTTGTTTTCTGATTTCACTCTCTACCACTAGCCATCTTTGCTTGATGTTGGCATACTCACTTGTTATTGCTGCTATTTTATAGCCTTTTATTTGATGGTCTTTCCAGGCGCTATCTTCAATGCAGCAGATTTTGTCTCGGGCCTCTTTTATGCTTAATGGTACTCTGGTTATCCATTTCATTCCTACCATTGCTGACAAGTTTTCTGCGGTGTATAAGGCACTATCTGCGACGCAGATTCCGTCAAATATCCACTGGTTTTTAAATTCTTTCAGTCTCTCTACAAAGACACTTTTATCATCGGCGTTTCCGTCATCTATTTTGAGATATAATGGTACGTCTCCATCCCCGCTGACGATCGTGTCTATCATAAATTGTTTGAGGTCCGGTCTTCGATCTCTTGAATAGCCATGAACGATTTTTATGGTTTTCATGGAAGATTCTGTATCTTCAGATTCGGCCTCAACTTCCTGGCTTTTTCCCTGACAGTTTTTGTATGCTCCTTCTACTGATATTGAACTACTATCTAGGTGAACGCTCTTCATTGATACTTGAAATTTCAGTGCTGCTTTTAGGGCAATTGCTGTGAAGAGTTTTGTCGTTCCAGCTTGATGGTATTTGTCTAATGCTCTCCCGATTCTATCGTCCGGCAAATTGTTCTGGTGTTACTCCCGAGCCGATTAGATGTTCTGTTGCTTTTCCCACGAAAAATGTGTCGAATAGGTATATTGGGGCGCTCAAAAACCCTAATCCGTTCAAAATCATCGCTTTCATGACTTGTCCTGGGCTGAGGGTTTCTTTGTTGCTTATTCCCACTTTTTTGTTGACTTCTTCTACCAATTCCATTTCATCTATTATCCCTGCTACTATTCCCTGCAGGGTCTAAATTTACGATGTTTATCGCTTCAGATAGCTTATTCATGGTTTTGAGAGTTGGTATACTGGCACAAATTATTATACCTTAAAAAAGCATCAAATTATTGCATAGCAATAATTTGATGCTTTGACAATTCCGAATTTTTCTGAAATTAAATCTGCTTAAATATCTGCGAAATGTGGGATATAAGTTTTTTGTATGAGAGACAGAGGAGGCGATGACGACTATCTTGATTCCAAATCTTAATAAAAAAAAACCGCTGCCCGATTGACATCGAGCCGCGGTTTTTTTAAGCTAAAGTTTCAATTAATCGCGGCTGTTGATAGCAATCAGCAGGCGCAGAATGAAAATGAACAAGTTGATGTAGGTCAAGTACATCGACAGAGCGGCCGGCAAATACTGGTCGTCGCGGTAGCTGCGGGGTAATATGTAAAAATCGACGATCGCAGCACCGGCGAACAGAAATACGCCGATGCCGGAAATGCCAATTTCCAACCAAGTTGGGGTGTAGACGCCAAAGAGAGAGAGCAGAAACTGACCGACAACTACGACAAATAAAGCAATGACACCTAAACTGATAGTTTTGGTGAGGGCCATGCCGTCTTGTTCAGAAAGGTTGGACCCAATTTGGCGGGCGGCGATAAAGGTAATGCCGCAGCCGAGGGCTGCAAAACCGATGCCGGAGATGCCGACGCCTTGGGTTCTGAGGGCTGTAAATACCAATCCGCTGAGGGTGTAGCCGGAAAGCAGGCTGTAGGTTGCCAGCAGGGGCAAAGCGGTGTTTTTGTTGCCTTGCTCGGCGGCGCCGCGGGCGACGAAGAATAGAATTAATTCTACGACGATCGCGGCGATGAATGTGGGAAAGAAGATCCCGGGATAGTTGCGGATCACTCCGAGGCCGCCGTAGGTGCCGACAGCAGTTAAGACAAGTCCGCCGCCCACGAAGGGGAGAGCGTTGGAGATGACGTTGGGGCCTACTAGCGCTTGGTTTTTGGCCTCGCGCACGGCTTCGCGGAAATTGCTAGTGTTACTCACGAGGATTTACCTATATTTGGGCTGAGAATTGCTATCTATATTTTGACAGCTTTACACTTTGTTTGCAAAACCTGGAATAGTTTAAAGATTTGATAAAGAACTGGTGTGAAATCTCTCCCAAGCAGGGAGCGATTGTTTATAATCAACTGCGTACAAGTCTGTGCCGTGTCGCCCTATTGCACCGTTGCGGGTCGCGGCAGATCTATAATTGAAGTTAAAGAGCCGGCGCTATCTGCCGCGAGGGCAAGCTTAAAGTCGATCGAATCGCAGATAGGCGAGCTCAATCAATTTTGGATTTGGGATTTACGATTTGGGATTGAGGACTCTATGCTAGAAGCAGGGGTCGCAGTTGATTTTAGGTTTTTGATTTGGGACTTAGTTGAAACTAGGGACAGGAAACCCCAATAATCTCAAATCTCAAATCTCAAATCGCTTGGGTTAGTTGCTAAGGTAGCTCAGACAGGGAAGGCCCAAAAAATTAACGATCGAGAGATCGAGTTCGATCGACAAAATGCTAAACAGGTAATGTCCAATGCCCACGTTTTTTCCTAGCAAATTATTGCCAACTGCCGCCGGAATTTTATTGGCTGCCGCCGCTGTGATTTCCGGCAGTCAAGCTGCCGTTGCCGCTGATGTCGGAGCCGTTTTTACCGCTGCTTCAGGGCAGGGTTCAGAAAATTTGCTGCTGGCTCAAATCGGTCAACTCCGACAAGGTACAACTTCTCCGAGCCCGAGTCCGGGAACCGCAACGCCGGTGCCTCTGCCCGTGAAAATTCCTGAGCCTTCGACTGTGGTAGGGTTGGGTTTAATTGCGGGTTCGCTGGCTGTGAGTCGCCGGAGAGTGAAAGTTAAAAATTAGACTTTTGGTCAAAAGTCTAATTTGTGGATTTTTAACTGCAGATAAATGCGGGTATCAGGATTTTAGCCGATCGCGTCGCGCAGAGCATTTTTAGTCATAGCTGCGATCGACTGTTCGGTAGCTTTCGGCAAGTGATAGTATTTCCCCCCAGAAGTCTTGGCCAACTCCTTCGCAAAGCCAGTCGAAATAAACTTGCTCTCGGTATCAATCACCAACAACTGCATTCCCAACCCGCGAATTTTGGCAGCAATTTCTAACAATTCCTCCTTAATATCCGGCTTTTCTCCCTCTACAATCGGTTCGCCCAAAGAACGAGCCAAAGGAATATTCCCCCGCCCGTCAGTAATCGCGACAATCGCAACTTGACCGATATCTCCCGACTGCCGCGCGTTGACTCCCACGCGCACGGCTTGAGTCAAACCGTGGGCCAGGGGGGAACCGCCACCGCAGGGGAGTCTTTCCAAACGCTTGCGGGCCAAGGCTATGGAGCGAGTCGGCGGTAGCAGCACTTCTGCTTGTTCTCCGCGAAACGGAATGAGAGCAACTTGGTCGCGGCTTTGATAAGCTTCTGTGAGTAGCTGCATGACTGCACCTTTGGCCGACTGCATCCGGTTGAGGGCCATCGAACCGGAGGCATCGACGACAAAGACGACTAAAGCTCCAGCTTTTCTGGCCAAGCGCTTCGCCCGAATGTCTCCCTGTTCGACAAATACACGGCGCTCAACCCCCCCTTGCCCCCCCTTGCTAAGGGGGGGTTGGGGGGGGTTAGAATTCCTGTCGCGGCGGGCTTTTTGGTAGGGTGCGGCGGCTCTGAGAGTGGCGTCAACGGCGATGCGGCGGACGGGGCCTTTGGGCAATACTGGCTTGACGTAACGGCCTCTATCTTCGGAGAAAATGGTGCTTCTGCTGCCCGATTTGCCTTGGCGGTTGGCATTTTGGGCGAAGAAAAGCACGCTGGGGTCGAGAATTACGCCTTCGGGGTCGAAGAGAAATTCTTCGGGAATGCTAGTCTCTTCTTGTTCTTCAGGAGGTTCGTCTTCTTTGTCTTCTTCTTCCTCGTCTTCTTCTTGTTCTTGTTCCGATTGTTCTGGTGGCGGTGGCGGTGGCGGGGGAGGAGGAGGGTTTTCGTCTGGGGGAGTTTGGATGATGGTGGCGCGGGGTACGATGACTAATTCTACGGCGCGGCGCAGGTCTTCGGCGTTAACTTCTGTGCGTCCCTCCATAGCTGCTGCGGCTTTGGCGACGCGGACTGCGAATATTTCGGCCCGGTGTCCTTGAACGCCACCCCGGATGGCTTCTTCTACTAGGTAGGCAATTTGTTCGCGTTTAATGCTAACATCTTTGAGCCATTCTCTGGCTAGAATGATTTGGGTTTTGAGGTTGTCGGTGTCTTCGGCGTATTGATTGAGAAATGCCTGGGGCGAGCTGGAGTAGGATAAAGCTTGTTCTACTGCATAGACTCTTTCTTCTATTTCGAGGGCTGCGTCGGCTGACAGTACGATCGCGATGCGATCGAGCAAATGTTCTCTGAGCGGCCCTTCTTCGGGGTTGTAGGTGGCGATAAATAGAGGTTTGCAGGGGTGTTGGAAGCTAATGCCTTCGCGTTCTATTTGGTTGCGCCCTTCGGTTAATACTGTTAGCAATTGGTTGGAAATATTGTCATCTAGGAGGTTAATTTCGTCTACATAAAGTACCCCTCGGTTTGCTTGGGCTAAAAGTCCTGGTTGAAATACGGTTTCGCCGAATTTTACTGATTTTTCTACATCGACTGAACCTAAGAGTCTGTCTTCGGTGACACCCAAAGGAATTTGAATGAATGGTGTGGTAATTATTTCTGTCTGTGGGAAATTAGTATCGGTAGTGTGGGGCTCTTGCCCGCTTTCTTCCAATAGAAAAGATGCCTTTTCTGCAATAATTTCATTAGGTTCGGCGTTGCAAAAAGAGTCTTTAACAATTTCAATGGGTGGCAGTAAGGAGTGCAAGGCGCGGGCCATTACTGATTTTGCTGTCCCGCGGCGACCTGCGATCGCAACTCCTCCCAATCCGGGATCGACTGCTGCTAACAGCAGGGCTAATTTGATTGCTTCTTGCCCGACTACGGCTGTGAGGGGAAAGGCTGTGGTGGAAGGGCTAATGTTGGCTGCGGGCATAGGATTTTCAGATGTAAAAATTTGAACTTAATGTTTAGCTTACTTCTTGGAGAATTTTAACTTCTAGGGGGAGAATCACGGTAAAAGTTGAGCCGACTCCTATTTCTGATACTAGCTCTATTTTGCCTTGCAGGAGTGTGACGAGCCGCGATACTATTGCTAATCCCAGACCGGTGCTTTCGGAGGGAAAGGGCTGTTTGGCGGCTTCTCCTGCTTGAAAGAAGGGGTCAAAGATGCGGTTTGTATCTTCGGGGGCAATGCCAACGCCGGTATCGGTAATTGCGATCGCCCAATGTGATTCTCCAGCACGGCGGCAGCTTAATTCGATACTACCGGATTCTGTATAGCGAATGGCATTGCTCAGGAGATTGGTAACAATTTGTTGCAGCCGCTGTCCGTCGGCGATTACTTTTTTTGGGGCGCAGTCGCTGGTAACAGCGAGCTTTAATCCTTTAGCATCAGCCATTGGCTGCATCATTTCTACTACGGTGTTAATTACCGATCGTACATTAGTTTGCCGCAGGTGAAGTTTAATTTTTCCGGCGTCGGCGCGAGAAAGTTCTAGTGCGTCGTTAATCAGGCGCAGCAATTGTCTGCCGTTACGCAATACTCGCTCAATGTGTTCGATGCCGGGGAGAGTATCTTTGATTTCAGATTGCCATTTTTCTTTTCGCAAGAATAGTTCGGAATAACCTATAATTGAGTTGAGAGGAGTTTTGAGTTCGTGAGCCAAATGGTAGACGTTTTCTTGGTTGACGCTGACAAGGCGAGAGAGTTCTTGATTTGTGAGTTGTAATTGAGTTTGAATTTGTTGAAGTTCCCGCAGCCTCTGAGCGACGTAGCTATTGAAACACTGGGCAATGGCTTCGTCTACTACGGCATCTATGAGTCGAAAAGCTCTGAATACGTCTGTTGTGGTTCCTGCTAGCAATTCAGCTTCTAATTGGGAGAATATTACTTGACGCAATAAATGGTATTCGCGGGCTACTTCTGCGGCGTCGTAGCCTTGTTCTGCCCTGAGAAATCCGTGATCTAAACTGGCTTCAATTATTAGTTTTATTTCGCTGTGTTGATATTGGGAAAGCACTGTTGCCATCGCCGCCAGCAGGTGAGGTATGTGATTTTCGATTGCTGAGTGCGGTAAGGCGTCAGCACTTTCAATGTTCCGATCCTGACGAACTGCTTCAATCCAGTTTTTGAGGATAGTATCGGTTTTGTCGGCGAGCACTTGGCTGTAGTCCATGATGTCTGCGTGGGGGTTGAGTTTGGCAGATATTGCCCATGCTTAATTGTAGTTGAGCGATCGCCCGAGCGCCATACCAAACTTCGGGCGATCGCGACCCTGCCAAAAGAAGTAGTTTTGAGGTAAAATTTTCCCCGTACCGGATCTCTGTCGAGCAGTCGCTCCCAGGTTGTTGCTGCCAAAATCCGCCCTTGAACCTATTGACAGAAAAGCCATAAAGTAGTAAGTTTCCTCACACCGAGAGTTTTTAATTTTAAGTTTTAATTTTGTCAGGGGACTAAATGGAAAACGTCCAAGCTGCGATCGCTGCGGCAACATTTATCGGTGTAATTTTTTTAATAATTACAGAATGGATACACCTAACAGTAGCGGCATTTCTGGGAGCGCTGATGTTGGTTTTTACCCATGTAATGACGTTAAACGACGCGATCGAATATATCGGTCGAAGTCACGCCACGCTGGGCTTATTCTTCGGAGTCATGGTAATGGTGAGAGCCTTTGAGCCTACAAAAGTATTTGAATACTTGGCCACTCAAATGGTGCTTTTGGCTAAAGGCAAAGGCAAAAATCTCTTACTGGGTATTGTCGCGATTACTACTCCAATCTGTGCAGTTTTGCCCAATGCCACGACAGTCATGCTGCTAGCACCATTAATTCCGCCAATGGCAGAAGAAGTCGGTGTAGATTTTGTGCCGTTACTGATTTTAATGGTATTTGTGGCTAACAGTTCGGGACTGCTGACAATCGTGGGCGATCCGGCGACATTCATTGTCGGCGATGCTATTAACATGAGCTTTGCAGATTACCTGGTAAAGTTAAGTTTGGGCGGGGCGATCGCATTAGGAGTGATAGTAGTTATCTTGCCTTGGCTGTTCCGCGAAATTTGGGACAAGAACTTAGACGATTTGGAACATTTGCCGCGCCCAAAAATCAATCACCCCCGAGTTTTAGCAGTGGGCGGTGTAATTATAGCTTTCGTGCTGACATTTTTTGTAATAGGAGAGTCTCTGCCCGTGCCTATTTCACCGGCAGCCGTTGCTTTGTTGGGGGCTGCTTTGGCAATGCTTTTAGCTCACCATTCCCAAATAGATTCTGTTAATAATATTTTGCGGGATTTAGATTGGAGCACCCTGCTATTTTTTATGTCTATCTTTGTGCTGATTGGCGGTTTGGAAAAAACCGGAATAATCGCCAATATATCTGGAATATTAGCAGTTATTTTAGGTAAGAATATTTTTCTGGGTTCTTTAGTTTTGTTATTTTTTGTGGGTTTGATGTCAAGCGTGGTACCAAATATTCCGCTGGTAGTGGCGATGGTGCCGCTGCTAAAACAGTATGTTGTCAATATCGGACTCGCACCGGCAGAGGTGCTGGCTCCGGATTTTGCAGGGCAGTTTCCACCTGCTGTGCTGCCACTGTTTTATGCGATGATGTACGGAGCAACTTTAGGCGGAAACGGCACTTTGGTAGGAGCTTCTTCTAATATAGTGGCGGCGGGAATTTCTGAACTGCACGGGCGCCGGATTTCTTTTCAAACTTTTCTGCATTACGGGCTTCCTGTGATGGCGTTGCAATTGGTGGCTGCGGCTGTTTATGTAACTATTCGGTTTCTAATTTGAAGAATTGATTAGTGATTAGTAATGAGTTATTAGTCATTAGTCATTGCTTTTGTTGCTAGAGAACTCAAGAATAGGTAAGGTGCTTACGCGGCAATCTAAATATAGAGATTGAAGTCATTCCTGAATCTCAACTCCATCCAATTCTAAGGGAAAAATTACAGTGAAGGAAGAGCCAACTCCTACTTCAGAAACTAATTCGATTTTACCTTGCAAGAGGTTGACTAATCGAGCGACAATTGCTAGCCCTAAGCCTGTACTCTCAGGAATGTAAGCTCCCAGGGAGTTGTCGGCTCGAAAATAGGGCATAAAAATCCGATCGCAGTCTTCTGAAGCAATGCCAATTCCTGTATCGGTGATGCAGATACTCCAATGTTTTTCTGACAATAATTCGCTTTTTATGCTAATAGTACCAGCTTGGGTGTAGCGAATGGCGTTGCTCACCAAGTTGGTGATAATTTGCTGCAAGCGCAAGTAATCTGTCATAACTCGATCGAGAACGGGATCGCACTCAACGGCGATCTCTAAATTTTTTGCTTTAGCCAAAGGCTCGATTATTTCGACAACAGTGCCGATCGCCGATCGCACATTTGTGGTACTTAGCTGCAATTTTATGCGTCCCGCGTCGTACCGCGAGATTTCGAGAGTATCGTTAATTAATCTAAGTAACCGTCTGCCGTTGGTGATGACTTTATCAATATGTGCCAAATTGGGAGCCGAATCTTTAAGTCGAGAATTGTTTGTTTGGCGCAAAAACAATTCTGAGTAGCCAATAATAGAATTGAGGGGAGTTTTCAATTCGTGAGCTAAGTGAGATAGATTCTCTTGACTGGCGCGAAATAAGCGAGTCAGCTCTTGATTTGTAAGTTGCAATTGTTTTTGCAAATCCTGTAGTTCTTGCAGTCTTTCCTGGGTATAAGTTTTGAAACATTTAGCAATTACTTCGTCGAGGGCAGCGTTAATTAAGCGGTAAGCTCGGTTCACTTCAGCGGCTGAGCCTTTTAGCAATTCTGGCTCTATAGCCTCGAAAATCACCCTCCGCAGCAAGCGGTATTCCCGCGCAATTTCTTCGGCATCGTAGCCTTGTTTTGCCCTGACAGTCCCGTGTTCTAAACTTTGTTCTACGAGCGTCCCAATGTCGCTTTCTTCTGATTGGGACAGCATAGTTACGATCGCTTGCAGTACGATAGGAAGGCTGTCGCGCACGGAAGTGTAAGTGAGTTGCTTGGCGGTTTCGATTTGCTCGTCGGCGCGAACAGCTTCGATCCAGTTTTGGGTAATTATTTCAATTTTATCTTGTAACGTTTGACTAAAATCTCTCATAGCTCTTATATATAACTCAAGTGAGCGATCGTATTTTATATCTCTAGGTTAGTTTAATAATTAATTTTTTGAATTTTCTATCAACTTTTGAGATTCTGCGATCGCCAATGGCTACTCCTAAAGACGTATTGACAGAATTATAAACTCGTGCTAGGTTAAGTTAAATTGGCTTAAAAAGTCAAGCCTAATCCAGCACTGCGCGATCGAACCAAGCGTGTGGTTGGAGCGGAGGAACCAATTTTAGGGGCTAATTTCTACAGAATTAAAAAGCAAAGTTAAAAATTGCCAAATTTGAGTGTAGTTTTTGATTTTGAAATCTCTAGAGAAGGACATCTCTCAGTCCTAGCCCGTCAGCTAACTTCGCAGGCATTGAGAAGAGACTGAAAAGCCAAATTTCTGAAAAAGATAGTTTGGCTTCGTCAGTGTCTCAGGTTGGTATTGTTCAAAATTCTTGTACCTGCCCTGACTCTGAAGGAGATTGAAATGTTCGTACAGCTTAATTTATCTGCGATCGCAGTTGCAGGAGTGGCAGCGTGGAAGCGGGTCAAACCCGTTGTCATCCGAGATGCAGTTTTGTTGCCTGCGGCTGGTTTTTTGGGAATTCTCGGTGTGTGGTGGATTGTTGCCAGCTTCAACAGCGATTTGATTCCCACTCCGTATCAGGCGTTAATAGCTAATTTAGATTACATATTCCATCCATTTTATCAGCGCGGGCCTGGAGATTTAGGCATTGGCTGGCTGCTGCTAGCGAGTTTGCGGCGGGTGTTGGTGGGATTTTTCCTGGGTGCAGCAGTTGCAATTCCCGTGGGATTTACGATCGGGATGTCGAAACCGGCAATGATGGCGCTCAATCCGCTGATTCAAATCTTCAAACCGGTGTCGCCGCTAGCTTGGCTGCCCATAGCTTTATCGATTTTTAATTTAGCAGAGCCGTCGGCAGTTTTTGTCATATTCATCACCTCTTTGTGGCCGACAATTATCAACACAGCTTTGGGAGTTTCTAGCGTTTCCCAGGATTATCTGGATGTGGCGCGAGTGTTGGAAATGCCGCACTGGAGGCGGATTACCAAAATAATTTGGCCGGCGAGTTTGCCATACATTTTTACAGGTTTGCGGATTAGTTTGGGGATTGCTTGGCTGGTGATTGTGGCGGTGGAAATGCTGACAGGTGGTGTGGGAATTGGCTTTTTTGTCTGGGATGAATGGAGCCGTTTGAACCTGAGTTCGGTATTTTTAGCGGTGTTTGTAATTGGTTTAACTGGACTGTTGCTCGACGCTGCTGTTGACAAAGTTCAGGAATTGGTAACGCATCGATCGGTTATTAATCATTAGCGATTAGTCAGTAGTCATCAGTCATTAGTCAGCAGCGAACAGTTAACTATCAACTGTCAACTGTAAGGTGCGTCGCTCATCGATGGTCGATTTTTGTTTGTGATGGTTGGTGGCGACGCACCCTACAACTACAACTTCAAATCTAAAATCTAAAATCTAAAATCTAAAATCTAAAATTGTATGATTGACAAGTTTTCCAATGAATGGAAGCGCCGAGAGTTTTTGCAAGGAATGGGCTTGGCGGCGGCGGGAATGGCTTTATCTGGTTGTGGAATTAGCGCGGATCGATCGGCAAAAGGACTCACTGAAGAAGCCGAAGCGGTAAAGCCGATCGTCGATTTCCGAACCTTAGAAAAACCAAATTTAACAGTAGGATACGTGCCGGTTAACGATTGCGCGCCATTTGCGATCGCCTGGAAAAAAGGCTTTTTCCGCAAATACGGTTTAAACGTCCAACTCAACCGCGAAGCAAGCTGGGCAACATCCCGAGACGGCGTAATCTTCGGCCGCCTCGACGCCTCCCCAGTCGTATCCGGCGCGGTCACAAACGCCCGAATTGGCGCAGAAGGAGCGCGCCACGCACCCCTGTGCGCGGCAATGACAATTCACCGCCACGGCAACGCCATGACGATGAACAAAGCTATGTGGGATTCCGGTTTGCGCCCGTGGCACGAATACAACGGCAATTTTGACGAATTTGGCAAACAATTTCGAGCTTTTTTTGACAGTCAGCCATCGGAAAAAAGAGTTTGGGCAGTGGTGCTGAGTTCTGCGATTTACGAATACTTTGTCCGCTACATATCGGCGGCGGCAGGTGTCGATCCGTTCAAAGAATTTCGGGTAATTATTGTGCCGCCGCCGCAGATGGTCACTAATATCAGGATTGGCGCGATGCAGGCTTACATGGTGGCCGAACCTTGGAATACGCGGGCAATTCAAGGCAATTTGGGAGTGGGTTTTACCTTCGTCCAAGGCAAGGAAGTTTGGCTGGGACATCCCGATCGCCTTTTGGGAGTAATGGAATCCTTCATTGAGGAAAATCCGAAGACTTATTACTCGCTGGTTAAGGCAATGGTGGAAGCTTGTCAGTATTGCAGCAACCCGGAAAATCGCAGTGAAATATCGGCGCTGCTGACTGAGAGATCGTTTACGGGGGCGAAACCGAAAAAAGGGGCGATCGACAAATTTACGCGACCGGCAATTGTTGGCGACTACAACTATGGAGGGTTTGACGGAAAAGACCGCACAATACAATCGGAAGATGCAACTATTTTCTATGACATTCCTAAGAATTTGCCTCAAATACCGGGAAATCATTCAACATTTATGTGGCAGTCTCACAGTCTGTGGTTGATGACTCAAGCCGCTCGCTGGGGACAGATTAAAGAAGTGCCAAAAAATGCTGAGGAATTAGCTAAAAAAGCTTGGAGAACCGACCTTTACCGCAAGATTGCTGCCGAAATGGCGATCGATTGTCCGAAGGAGGATTACCAAGTGGAACCTGCGGAACTTTTCATTGATAAAAAGGCATTCGATCCTAGCGATCCGGTGGGTTATGTGAATAGTTTTGAAATTCGAGCCAACCGCCCTCAGTCTTTTTTTCAGTCTTAAATCTGCCTTTTTTCCTAGCCTTCTGCTAGGGGTTGAAAGTGACGGTCTAGTTCCGGGGTGGGGGCGAGTTTATCTAATCTCGAAGCAATTTTTGAGGCTGTTGGCGAACCCGCCCCTACGAGTTTATAGCTTGGAGATGCCCAATCTCCGTTGAAATTCACCGAAAAACACCATTCTTATCAATCCTGTAGGAGTGGGTTCGCCCAGAAATTCCAAGGGTGGAGATAGGTTGAATAAACCCGCCCCCAGCTCAATTATCAATAACCAATAAACAATTACCAGGTACATCAGATGACTCAAAATACTGCTACTTCAATCAACACTAATAGCCAAGTCCCTAATCACTCCGGTTTTCTCGAAATTGACAACTTGTTCAAGTCGTATAAAAATGCTGACGGCAGCGAATTTAGCGTTCTCGAAAATATCAATTTAAGTATTGGAGAAAACGAATTTATTTCGGTAATCGGTCACTCCGGTTGTGGCAAATCAACGCTGCTGAAAATAGTTGCTGGTTTGGAAAAACAGAGCAGAGGAATGGTGACACTGGAAGGAAAAGAAATCCGCAAACCTGGAGCCGATCGCATGATGGTATTCCAGCACTACGGATTGCTGCCTTGGCTGACGGTGCGGGAAAATATTCGGCTGGCAGTTGATGAAGTTTTGCAAAGTCTGAGCCGTCCCGAGAAGATTAGTCTTGTCAACGAACACCTAGCAATGGTAAACTTAACATCGGCAGCCGATAAATATCCAGACGAAATTTCAGGGGGCATGAAACAGCGGGTTGGGATTGCACGAGCTTTGGCGATTCGACCGAAAATGTTATTAATGGACGAACCGTTTGGAGCCCTAGATGCTTTAACTCGCGGCAAGTTGCAGAAACAGGTGCTGGATATCTGGGAAAATCACAGACAAGCTGCAATGATGATTACTCACGATGTGGATGAAGCTATCTATATGTCCGATCGCATTGTGCTGATGACAAACGGCCCGGCGGCGACAATAGGAGAGATTTTGTCAGTGCCGTTTGCGCACCCGCGCAATCGCCAGGAGTTGCGAGAATCGAAGGATTATTACGAACTGCGCAACTATGCTTTGAATTTTCTCGATCGCTACTTTACTCAAGACGAATAACACCCGACGGATCGAAATAAAAATTCACTTAAGAGAGGTTAAGCCTGTGAATCTCAAAACAATGTTAGCACGTTTTGAAAGTGCATTGGGATACCAAAATTTAGCAGAAGAAATGGTGTTGCTGCCGGAGCCAACATTACCAGTTTCTAAGAAATCAAAATCTCCAAAACAGGCAAAAACAATCAATTTTATTGTCGGTTACAACAGTTCTCCCCAAAGTCAAATAGCTCTGGATATTACCCTTTGGATGGCGCATCAAACTCGTTTAGTAACAACTAAAGAAGTCACGGTTCAAGTCGTATACGTGATCGACGAAGCGCCAAAAAGTTACCGCCAAGATACTTGCAAATTTGCTGTAGCAAATGCCTTGGCTGCACAGCAGAAAGTGTCTAATTTAGAGGACACATTCGCCCTTAATTGTGCAGCGCCTGCGAGCGCTTTACCGCCCGAAATCCAATTGGTATCCAAACCAAAAACTTGGATCGATCCGCATTATTTTCAAGAAATTTTTGGTCAAAAGAATGAGTATGAGGTAGCAGATAAGTTGCTGTGGCAAGCTCGCTGTTTGGCTGAGGAATGGCGCGGTTTATTCAAAGCTCATTTGCGGATCGGGCGGGTTGCTACAGAACTGAGAAATGTGGTTGAATTAGAATCAGCAAACTTACTTTTCTTGGGCTGCGATTCGGTAAACCACTCGCTGGTTAGGGAACTAGGCAATAATTTTCCGTGCTGCGTGCTCGGGATTCCTTCGGCACTCAGCTATCAGATGGATGTTCAGCCCGAAGAAAGTTTGAGTAAGTTCCAGTTGGCTACAACTATACCTGCACGTTGAACTTGTTGAGAACTTACGGAAAAGTTCTCTATGTCAGGTGCCCAGTTCGCACCGTACCGCTATAAATTCGCACGCCAAAGCTTTTTTGGCATTCCTGAACCCAACAACCCAGTTTGTTCAGGTAATTTGGTAGTACAGGCTCGAACGTGACAAGGAGAAACCGGGTTTTTTGGGTGAGCGTGCGACCAGGACAGTTGGGCTGACTCCTGTACCGATCAAAAAATAACAATAGTTTCCTCCCTCGAAGTCCCAATTACGAGACAATTGGGACTTTTTTTTGATTATTGAGATGTTTAAAATTACTCTTAAGGAAAATAATCGTCACTTACCTGAGCATAGACAATTCGTTAACTAATTTGATCTTTCCCCGGCACACAGAGCGCAGGAGTCGATCGATCGAGCGTTTGTCTTCCTCCGTCAAATTTTCGTCAAAAATAGCAGCCATCAAACCGTACCGATCGGCTATAGTAATGTAGCCATTATGATTCACTTCGGCAAACAGCTCGGCCAAAGCAGATGGAATCAGGTGGATAGGAGTTTGCATAGCGATTAAGTCTGAATTCGACGATGGCGCGATCGGGCGTTTCTGAATTAACAAAAGGCGATCGCACTATAAAATTTTGTCAGTTTATGGCCTTAAAAACTGTGACAATAAACAGCAAAAAACTGTGATAATAAACAGCAAAAGTTGTGAACGACATCACATTCGATATGTACAAATTATGCTTAAAGATTGCAGTTGCCGTTGAGCGAAGACATAGTAACTGCAATCTTAATTTTTTCTAAAGATTGTAAATCTGCACTTCCTCCACAGGTTCAGCTAACTCAAACTTAAAAACCCGCGAATAGAAATAAAATTCGCCGTCAAGAGTCCTTTTGATATTTTCAGCGCGGCGAAAACCGTGCTGTTCCCCTTCATAAGCAACATAAGCAACTGGCAAACCTTTAGCTTTCAATATCTCTACCATCATTTCCGCTTGATTGGGCGGAACCACTTTATCTTCTAATCCTTGAAAAAAGATAACGGGACAAGATAAACGTTCGGCGGAATGAATCGGCGAACGAGCTACATACAAATCTTTTCTTTCAGGATAAGGCCCGATTAATCCATCCAGATAGTGCGCTTCAAATTTGTGAGTCTCGGTTGTCAAAGCTTCCACATCGCTAACTCCATAATAGCTCGCACCTGCCTTAAACACATCGCGGAAAGTAAGAGCGCACAGAGTGGTGTACCCCCCTGCACTGCCTCCGGCGATCGCCATTCTTTCGCCATCAACTAAACCTTTTTCAGCTAAATATTTAGCACCGTTAGCGCAGTCGTCAACATCGACAATTCCCCAACTATCTTGCAGTCTTTTTCTGTATTCTCGGCCGTAACCAGTGCTGCCGCCGTAATTAACATCGAGTACGGCAAAACCGCGACTCGTCCAATATTGAATTTTTAAATTCATGCTGCTAGAAGTAGCAGCAGTTGGGCCTCCGTGACTTTTGACGACAAGCGGCGGTTTTTCACCCGCAGGTGCTGCGAAATCTTGATTTTTCGGGGGATAAAAGAAACCGAAAGCAGTCAAATTGTTTTCCGTGGGAAATTCAATCGGTTCCGGTACAGAAAGATAACCCGGACTGATGCTTAAATTGCTCGATTGGCGCAATATTGACCGTTGACTTGTTGCTAAATTTAATTGTACAATAGCAGTAGATTCAGTCGGCGAACCTGCCAAAAAAAGCACAGTTTCTCCCCGCGCTTTGACGGAGGAAATATCAGTGTAAGGCGTTTCAATTGTTGTCAACTGGTTTGTCGTTAAATCAAGACTCGCTAAATACCACTTGCCTTGCTGAGTGTAGGTGCAAATAATTTTGCTTTCCGAGACAACGGCATAAGTAGACATTCCAAAAACCCACTGAGGAAGTCCGAATTCAGCCGCCATTTCGCACAAGCTGGTTTCTATCTCTGCTTCCCCCCTTACCAAGGGGGAATTGAGGGGGGTTCTAGATTGCCAGCGGTAGAAATTCCACCAGTTAGACTTGTCAGAAACAAAATACAAAACTCCATCGGGCGACCATTCCGGTTGAAAAATCGACTCCTCAACCCCGCCAGCAACTAAGTATTTTTCACCTAAAGAACCGTCAGCATTAATTTCTGCCACCCACAATTCTGTCCCATCCCACGGCATATTTGGATGGTTCCAACAAATCCAAGAAAGTAGAGAACCGTCTGGACTTAAACGAGGGGAAGCATAAAAATCATTGCCCTGAGTTAAGATTTGAATATCTTCGCCGTTATCTAAATTAATACTAACAATAGTATTGACAGGTTCCCCCTCACCGGCATGGTCTTCGCGCACGCAAATCAGGCGATTTCGTTGCTTGTCAACTATCGCATCTGCATAGCGACAATTAGCAGCAGGAGTCAGAGGTTCTGGTTGTGAATCTAATGTTTGAACGTAAATACGTTGGTCGGCAAAATGAGAAAAATAGACAACACCGCCAGCAACTGCAAAAGCAGCGCCGCCGTATTCGTTAACGCGAGTGCGAACATTAAAAGGATGCGGTGTCACGTCGCTGATTGTACCGTCAGGAGTGCGCCGCACGAGGACGCTTCTTCCCGCTTCCGAAGGCCTTCCCTCAACCCAATAAATATCATCGCCGTCAATAGCAATTTGTCCGAGTCCGACAGTTCCAGAAACAATTAAATCGGCAGAAATAGGTGATTTCCAAGAGCCGTAAGGTGATACTGTATTCATATAGTTGAGGCAGTTGTGTTTCTCGCACAAAAAAATTAATATTTGTAGTTTACAGTAATTCAGTCACCGGGGAAGCCAAATGTCTAAAAAACTCGTACTAATGGATCACGACGGTGCAGTTGACGACTATCTATCAGTCGTGTTGCTGATGACAATGGAGGAAGTCGAAACTCTGGGAGTAATTGTAACTCCTGCGGACTGCTACATTCAACCGGCGGTGAGTGCAACGCGCAAAATCCTAGATTTGATGGGGCGTTCAGAAGTTCCGGCGGCGGCGAGTACGGTGCGGGGACTCAACCCATTTCCGGTGTTATTTCGGCGAGATTCGTTTGCAGTCGATCGACTTCCCATTCTAAATGAAAAAGGAACCATTGACACGCCGTTAATATCAGAACCCGGACAAAACTTTATGGTGCGAGTTTTGCAAGATGCAGCCGCACCAGTCACATTAATGGTAACGGGGCCGTTAACAACAGTAGCGCAAGCTTTAGATATCGCGCCAGAAATTGAAAGCAAAATTCAAGAAATTGTTTGGATGGGAGGCGCCCTCAATGTTATCGGCAATGTTAGCAAAGATATGGAACCCGGACAAGATATGTCGGCGGAATGGAATGCTTACTGGGACCCGATAGCAATCGAGAGAATTTGGCAAACCCAAATTCCCGTTGTCATGTGTCCTTTAGACATCACCAATAACGTACCGCTGACTGTAGAATTTTCCAATCTTTTAGCAAGACAGCGCAAATATCCTATTTCCGACTTAGCAGGACAGTGTTATGCCCTCGCAATATCTCAAGATTACTATTTTTGGGACATTTTGGCAACTGCTTATTTAGCGCGTCCCGAATTTTACCAACTGCGAGAATGGGAAACAGAAATTATTACCGAAGGCATCAGCCAAGGACGCACAAAAGTTACAACTGGAGGGCGAAAAATTCAAGCAATGGATAAAGTAGACACCGCAAAATTTTACAACTACATATTACAACAGTGGGCGAGGTAAAAATCACAATATCTGCTAGGACTGGTACGCAAAATCTCAGTACAAAACCCCACTGACACGAAGATTTACCTCATCTTCTCTTCCCTCTCTTCCCTCTCTTCCTCTGCGCCCTCTGCGGTAAAAAAAAACTCATCTCAAAAATGCAAAACATCAAAAAATGCTGCCAATTATATCAATCATCCCCTTAGCCCAAACCCCTCCCGCACCTCAAGAAATCGTCCAAATCCAAGAAGTACGACCTCTCCCCGGACAGTTAGACAACATACCAGTATTTAACAGCAACAGTCCCGAAGTAGTGCTGCAAGAAGGAATTTTGCTTTCGACATTTCCCCAGGATGGGAAAAGATTCCCGGCCGCACATTTAAACTTTCCATTTCAAGGACGTTTTGACATATTTGCCCACCACATAGCCCGCGCACCTTCGCCGGAAGATTTGCGAACCTTGTATCAAGGAGTAATTGTTTACAATCCGGGCAACAAACCAGTAAAATTAGATATATTGCAAGCTGCGAGTTATCTCAGTCAACCCGATGCACCTTTTATTGAATTGCCGCCGCAAGTCGATAATTCAAACAGCAATATTTACGCGGGGCCGGGAAGCCGCGCTGTGAATGATATTCTCAGAGGAAGGAGACAGTCAGACTTTGGGCCGGAGTTAATTATTCCACCGGGAAAAAGCCAATTGTTGATGAATCATCCGATACCGGTGCGGGGATTGGTACCGCCGCTAAACGGTCGATCGACCTTGATGCGGTTGCGGAGCGATGGTACAGTCTATGTTGCCAGTCTGGCGATGTTTGCCCGACTTGACGCAGAGGGAAACGAGCGATCGCCCAACTTAGCAGAATGGCAAAATTTATTAGACAATAGTAATATAGCCGGGCCGCGCGATCGAACTCCCACACCGCCGGAAATCACCGAAGGTCAAGTAATTTACGGCCGAGTTGCCGGTGTAGCATTAGGTTCAGAATGGCGAGCACTTCTCTCAGACAACCCGGCCACATCAAACCTAGCAATTCCCCAACCCGGAACAGCATTTTCCTACCCATTAAGCAGCCTCCCGCGCGGAATGCTGGGCACAAATCAAGTGCAAAGTGCGAGGATGCTAGTCCGCTACCCAGATACAGCATACCGCGCCCACGGCAATTACGGAATTCAATACAGTCTCAGCTTGCCGCTGTACAATTCTACCAGCAACAATCAAACTGTAACTGTCGCGATTCAAACTCCAATTAAGACAGACAAATTAACTTCAGGAGGACTTACTTTTTTAGAACCTCCGGCACCTCAAACTTTTTTTAGGGGAACGGTCAGAGTGCGGTATACTGATGATACTAAAGTGCCTCAAACTCGCTACGTGCATTTAGTGCAGCGGCGGGGACAGCAGGGGGAACCTTTGGTAAAATTAGAGATGAAATCGGGAGAAAAGCGACTTGTAGAAGTGGATTTTATTTATCCGCCCGATGCGTCGCCACCGCAAGTTTTGACAGTGAAAACCAATTAAATTTGATCTGCTGCTACGAGTAGGCCTGCCCCTACAAATACAATACGTAATTAACCAGATTTTATCTTAGTTTCACGTTGCACGGACTTGGTTTGTGTCTAGTCAGTATTGCCAAAAAACAAAATGAAGTTATCAAAAAAATTCTGGATTGTTGCTGGTTTTTTGTACTTTTTAATTCTTCTCACTATCATGCTCTTAGCAGATACGGGGAAATTAGTCAACTTTCCTCTGGCTCATCCGCCTTATGACAAACTCGGACACTTTGTTTTGTACGGAATAGCATCTTTTTTGTGCCATAGAGCAACTGGCAAAAAAAAGATGAATTTGTTTAATTATTCAATTCCTTTCGGGCCGACAATTTTTACCGTGTTCACTGCTGTGGAAGAAATACTGCAAGCGATTTTACCCAATCGTACTGCTAGTATTGAAGATTTTTTATATAGTTTTTGCGGGATTGCAGTTTTTTATTGGATTGGAGAAGTTTGGGATAGAAAAAAAGCGCATTGATGATATAGAAGGAAGTTCGGCAACGGATTCGCTTTCTGAGGATGTAACGGATGTCAGTCGGATGTCCGTCGGAAGAAGGAAGTTTGTAGGGTGTGCAATGAGCATCGGTTGACGAGAGTCAGCAACTTTTGTCAATGGTGACTCTGCCCGCACGGGTAAAGAGATACGTGCACCATAAACTGGAGCAACTGTCAATACGCTGGCTGCTGCTGTCGCAGTTAAAAATAGATTTTTTTTGAACTTGTTTAAGATTAGCAATTAACCGGGATTTCCCATCTTGACAATGTGTTTGAGAGCTTTTAATCGCTCTCTTCCAAAAAGGTTTGTACTCGACCGTTCGGTCGCAAAACCACTCGAATTTTCGGGTTTTTTCCATTAGAAACGGCAGAAACAAACGGCTCGCCGGCTAATGGCATATTAATTTGCTCGATATAATCTGCTGCTGCTTTTCCCATCGGCACAACACTTTGAACTGACCCATTTTCATCGATCAGCACGCTGTATTCTAAAGTTTGTTCCATTCCTTCAGGAGGCTTCCAGCGTTCCTCAAAGTAAGTTCTAGCTTCTGAAACTTGAGGAATAGTATCAAATAAAGTGTGGTTTTTTTTGCTCGCCGCGAGCTGGTTGTCGTCCTCAGACTCGGCACTCGGTTGAGCGTCCTCAAGAGGTGGGAGTTCGGTACTGGCGGGGGGGACAATCGGCTCGATGGGGCTGGGGAAGGGTTGGGGGGGGGGAACGGGAAATCGGGAAGCAGACAGGGAGGGCGGCAGGGGGGGCGGTACGGCGGGAGCTAGTCTCGGCGGTAGTGGGGGCAGCACGTAGGGTACTGGTGCGGGTGCTTGGGGGGCGGAAATCGGCGGTTCTTCGGGGGCGGGAATAGTGATTGTTTGCCCTTGAGGGAATGCTGGGGCGCTCTGTGGGGCGCTGGCTGCGCTGCCGTTGGGGGGAAATAGCAAGGGTGGCTGCTGGATGGGGCTGGGTCTGTTGCTGGGGGGATTTGGGGCGAGGGCGATGGGGGGCAAGCTGGGGCTGGGGGAGGCGGCGGTGTTGATGGGAGGGGGCGGCAGGGGCGGTAAAGCGGGTGTGGCTGCGGGTTTTGGTGTTGGGGGTGTCGGTAGGGCGGCAACTGGACTGGGGGAAGCGCCTGCAGCTAACTGGGGGTTTGCTGGAGCGGTGCTCAATTGCGGATTGGCGGGGGCTGTGGCGGGGGCTGTGGCGGTTTGCGGGGAGGTGGCGGTTCGATCGAGCATTTTGATAATTCCAGTCGTCAGGCCCGCGCTGGCGACCAGCATTGCTGCCAGCTTGAGCCAGGGTGAGGACAGCGGCCCTCGGGACTCGCGGTTGAGGTTGGGAAGCGCCATCACTTCGGCGGTGCAGTCATCTAGTGCTGTGGCCAAGTCAAACAGTTGCAGGGTGCTCAAGGGAACTACCGGCCCGGATTCTGCAGCGCTCAAAGAGCCTAAAAACAAGTTGTGGGCGAGCAAGCCGCGGGGTTCTAAGCGGGGGGGAACCGGAAGGTAGGAAGTTGGGAGAGAGTAGGGGTTGGAAGTTGCTAGTTCGGAAGTGTTGGCGGCTCGATCGAATATAACCGCGTTACGCGCGGCTTCTGGCGAGTCTGGGCCTGCAGCGGTACGGCCGGTTTGAGAGTTGAGGTTGCTTTCCCAATCGCGGGATTCGCCCAGCAAGTTTTGGACGTAGTTGCTGACAGCTTCGTGGAGGGTTTCGAGTTGAATTCGATCGCCCCTGAGAGTAACGTGTTGGGTATCTGGCAGCCTGGGGTCGTCGAGCCGCAGCTCGAAACTTAAAGATTTAAACACGGGTTGGCCCGCCCAGCGAGATAGAGGCGAACTTTTGGCTGTGATTTCCAGCGTGCAAGTGGGGGGCGTGTACCGTTTGAGAACCATAGCAGAAAGTCTGTTGACTGTTGAGTGTTGACTGT
Organism: Microcoleus sp. F4-D5; assembly: GCF_036704885.1. Taxonomy (NCBI): domain Bacteria; kingdom Bacillati; phylum Cyanobacteriota; class Cyanophyceae; order Oscillatoriales; family Microcoleaceae; genus Microcoleus; species Microcoleus sp. F4-D5. The sequence continues at coordinate 23,165 of NZ_JAUBSX010000067.1, forward strand.
TGAGTGTTGAGTGTTGACTGTTGAGTGTTGAGTGTTGACTGTTGACTGTTGACTGCTGAATACTGACTGTTGTTTAATTTTTAGCACGGTCTAGAAGAGCCAGCCAGAGGCGGCGGTGGCCGCCGGGACTGCTGTAAAACAGCAAATCGATCAGGAGTTTGAGGGCCAAATCAGTCAGTTCTCCGGCCGATAAATTTTCTGCATCTTCCATGCGCGAGCCGTAAGTGTTGCTGAACCTGTCAATATAATCTCCCAGCAAAGCGATGGTGTGAGGTTCGCGGTTTTGCTCTGCCATTTGTTCGAGCAAAGCAACAGCGCGGCGGATTAAAGCTTGGTGCTGTTTTGCCAAATGACAGCTTATCAAAACGAGCGATCGAGCTTCCTCCACATCGAGTTTTTTGCGCCCTCCCTGGCCTTTCCGCAGCGGGTTAGATTGGCGCAGCCGCCACAAAGCTACCCGATCGGCTACCATTGGCTCTAAATTCAGTTCGGCTGCTACCTTGAGCATAGCCTCTGAGCCAATTTCTGCCAGTGCTTCTAGGGCTAACAGCACTAAATCCAGTTGGGCTTTAATGTTGTCCAACTGGGTAGGTTCTGGTGCTTTTTGGGTCAATTCTTCCCAGTTGGGAGATGGGCCCGTTTCGTTTGTGGGAGCGGAGGACTTTACGGTCGAGCGCATGGCTTCAGCACGGGAAATTTAAGACAGGTTGAGGCAGGATATCAAACAGTATGCAGTGATGAAAGCTTTGCGGCCTGTGGGCAACAGCACATCTGTTAATTTGTCTCCATAGCTCGTTGCTTTGATTCCGGCAATCCTAACTGCTGGACGGAGTTGCGGGTTAAAAGTTGCGGCTTCAAGTTCGATCGATCGCAATCGGCAAAACCCATAGATTTTCATCCCTAACCATGCTACGCCGCAGAGTGACCGAAATCAAATCAGTGCTTTGAAACTATCGGGACTTATATCAATGCAAATATCCTAGCGCTCTCGAATGCTACTTATAGTCTGTCGCTACTTATAGTCTGTCAGATTATAGTTGTCATTGCTTCATCTGGCGCCATCTATGGATATTACGGAGCAATTTGGTAAAAAAGTTAGACATTTCCGAAAGCTCAGAAATCTTTCCCAAGATAAGCTTGCAGAACTATCTGAATTACATCGCACCTATATTGGTTCTGTTGAACGAGGTGAAAGGAATATAACGCTACTTAATGCCAGCAAAATAGCCAAGGCATTATCCGTTAGTCTAGCCGATCTGGTAATTGATGATGACTGAAAGAAGACTAGATAAAATTTTAGCAAGATACCAAAACTCATTTACCGAAAAAATTTATGCAGAAGAGAATGAAGAACACGATATTTTAATGGATGTGTTTGGTATTTCTCCAATAATCAAAAAAGAAAACAGGCAATATTGGGGACGTGAGTTAGGTATGTATTGGCAATTGTTAGTTACTGAAACGTGTAAAACATATTGCAGTAGTTTTCAGCCAGCATTTAAAGTTGGAAGCGATGAGCCGTGCGATCTGATTGTTGATGGGTATGCAATACATACAAAATATCGTATTGGCTCAGGAGACTCTGGAACACTGAAAAAGTTCAAATCTTATGGCCCACTACTTCGTACTTATAATTACGAACCCGTATTTTTAATTATTAGACAAGATAATTTGCCCGCAGCTATTGCAGCGTACCAAGCAGGAACTTGGAAAGTTTACACAGGGGACGATTCCTTTGAGTTTATACAAACAATAAGCGGGTTTGATTTAAAGTCATTTCTTATTGAAAAAGTGGGAGAATTCCCTGTATACCGCTGAAACTATCAAGGCGCTTGTTGATAATCTCTATGTAGTCAGGTACTATTTCAATGCCAACATACCTAATGCCAAATTCTTTCGCCGCCAGCAATGTGGTTCCAGATCCTGCGAAAGGATCGATTAGAATAGAATTTTCCAAACGCGGTACAAATATTTCCACCAGCTTTCTCATGAGAGCGATTGGTTTAACTGTGCAATGAACGTTAAACTCCTCGGTTTTCTCACGCTGTATACCTTCTAAAATATTTGACTGAAAACCACCGAACCCATCTTTAGTATAAAATAGACCAGTACCATACTCCAGTAGAGTTTCCAAGTAATTATTGACCAGCGGTTTTTGAAGTACGCAGATTGCTTCCCATTCGTTCCTCAGACAACTGTGCCAACCATCCCATTTTTCAGAATTTTCATATCCTTTCTTCTCTAACTGTTGTTTGATATTGACACCTTTAGGGATACCACTGGATCTTTTATAAACAAGAATATCTCTCGCATAGAAACCAGCACTTTCAAGTGCAACTTGTACGTGAGCAACCGTTCGCGTGCTGTTGAAAACTAAAACTGTCGCACCCGGTTTGCAGATCCGAAAAAGCTGCTCGCCCCACTCAAAGCACCAGTTTTCATAATCCAGAGTGTTGTTGCGATTCCTTTGATACCATTTTTCGTTTCTGACTCCACCTGCTAAACCACTGCCATAGGGAATGTTTTTAACAAAGGTTTTATTTCCCTTGCCATTGACTCTTTCAATACGCCTTTGAATTTCTGAGTCATCCCATTTATGACCAATAAATTCATAATTATAAGGTGGGTCAGTGATACACGCAGAAATATAATTTTCTGGCAATGTCTTCATCACTTCACGACAGTCGCCAACCAAGACTTCATTTGAGGGAGTTTTTTTCATTAGTCAGGCAGTTACTAAAATGGTAAATCAACTCTTAATTAGGCGACATTTGCAGTATAGTATCCATTCCGGTTGCATCAGTATGATATGTTCGTTGCGACTTGTTTTGCTGCCGACAAGTATATAATTACGAGTCAACCGGAAATGCCTAAATCCTGACTATTTCAAATAAACCACCGTCACACCTGCACCTCCTTCTTTTTGACTGGCGAGCTCGAAGCGGGAAACCTGCGGGTGATTCGCGAGGAACTCGTGAACCCCGCGCCGCAACTGTCCCGTACCTTTGCCGTGAATTATCCACAGGACTCCGTATTCCACGGCCTTGGAAAGAGCTCTGTCTATTTCGATTTCTGCGTCGGAGACTCTCGCACCCCGTAGGTCGATCGAATTATTAGCAGTGCGAATGGCGATTTCGGAATTGGGTTTTGCAGGTTCCGCCGCTGCTTGCTTGGCTTTAGCCGTAGCGAGTGCTTGGGCTTGGGCTGCTACCTTGGCTAATTGAGCTTTAGTTTCCGGTTTTTGACCGTCTAGGGATTCAATTTCTCCCAGTTTGACACTCATTTTCATAATCCCAAACCGGACGCTCAACTCTTCGTTAGCATCGGGGCCGCTGAGGACTTCGGCAGTTTGGCCCAAGCTGGGAATGCGGATGCGATCGCCCGCTTTCGGCATAAAACCCGGTTTGGGTTTAGCCGGTTGTTGCCGAGAAGGCAGGTGTTTTTCAGAAATTTGATTTAAGGTTTCTGTCGCCTGTTGGGCATTTTGAGCCGTCGGGTTGCCCGACTGCAAGCGGCGAATGATTTGAGCAATTTCTGATTTTGCCGACCCTATCGCCTCATTTACTGCCACTTCCTGAGCTATTTTCAGTTCTCGCTCCCGCTCTTGCAAAGCCGCTGCTTTTTGAGAAACTTCTCTGTGCAGTTTTTCGGTTTGGTGTAGCAGTTGAGTTGCTTCTCTGGCCTTGATTTCCTGTTTCCGGCGCTGTGCTTCGAGTCCGGCAATCACTTGATTGACATCTTGAGATGCTCCCCCCACATAAGTTTGAGCTTCTTCGACAATTTCTGGTAGCAAACCGAGTCTTTTGGCAATGGTGAGGGCGTTGGAACGTCCGGGAATTCCCCACAGCAAGCGATAGGTTGGCTGCATGGAATTGTCGTCAAATTCTACTGAGGCATTTTCAAAGCGGGAGTCTTGATATTTGAGGGCTTTGAGTTCGCCAAAGTGGGTAGTTGCAACTGTTAATAGGGAATGTTGGGCGAGATATTGCAACAGGGCGATCGCCAATGCACTGCCTTCAGATGGGTCTGTCCCCGCTCCTACTTCGTCTAACAAAACTAAAGATTTGGGGATTGACATTTGGGAATTAGCAATTGGGATGTTTAAGTTTTCTTCCCCTTCCTCTTCTCCAAGCGATTTATTGTGTAAAACTTCTAAAATGCGGCTGATGCGGCGGATATGGCCGGAGAAAGTAGACAAACTTTGCTGCAAAGATTGTTCGTCACCAATATCGGCCAAAATATTGTCGAACCAAGGCAATTCTACGGGTTCGCGGGCGGCGACAAACATTCCGGCTTTCGCCATTAAAGCTGCCAATCCCAAGGTTTTGAGGGTGACTGTTTTGCCGCCGGTGTTGGGGCCGGTGATAGCGACGACGCGGATGTGCGGCCCGATCGTTAAATCGACCGGCACGACTGGATAGCCTTGCTCGTATTGTTGCTGCCAAACTAACAAAGGATGGCGCAACTGGCGGAGAGTAATTTGCGATCGCAGGTTGGGAATTAATAATTGACTGTTTTCTGAGTTCTCCCGATCTTCTTTTTCCTCATCGAATTTTTCAGGATTTTTTGGTGGTAATTCTGGCTCTCCCAATTCGATAAATTTCGGCGGATTTGCTTGCAACCAAAAACTGTAACGCGCTTTAGCGACCGCTAAATCTAAAGTTGTAACTACAACCAACAATCTGTCTAAATCGGGTTTTACTGCTGCCACTTGCTCGGTGAGGGCGCGGCGGACTGCTTCTTCTTCGGCTTGTTCTTGCCTGAGCAACTGCCGCATTTGGTTGTTAAGATTGACTGTACTGTGGGGTTCTACGTACAGTGTCGCGCCGCTGGCCGAGGAGTCGTGAACGATACCCGGTATGGCATCTTTTTGGGGAGCTTTGACGGGAATGACAAAGCGTCCGCTTCTTTGGGTAATTAGCTGTTCTTGTACGGCGTTGGATTGGCGCTGCAAAATCCCCTGCAATATTTGATAAATGCGATCGCGCAACTGTCGCATTTGAACTCTAATTCCTGCTAATTTAGGAGTGGCTCTGTCTGCTACTTGAGCGCGATCGTCTATACAGCGGTGGATTTCTTGCTCTAGTTCGGGATAAGTCCGCAATTGGGCTGCCAGTTCTTTGAGCGTCGGCACATCTGCCTCAGAGTCAATTATCCGGCGCAATTGCCTCGCCCCCGCGAGGGTGGTAGCAATTGCCAGCAATTCTTCGCCGCCGAGCAAACCTTGCAGTTCGGCTCGCTGCAGCGAAGTGTTGATGTCTTGGATTCCTTCAAAATTCAAAGCACCGCTAGCGCGGCTTTCTAACTGATAAGCTTCCTGAGTTTGGGCTAGGAGTTCTGCTGTCTGAACTTGAGTTGCCGGGATTTCGAGGTCGAGGGCGGCGGCGACGCCGAGTTTGGTGGCCGCGAAGGTAGCCAAGTGCTGACACAGGCGCGGCCATTCTAATAGTTCTAGTGTTTCGGCTTGAATCAAAGTTGAGGTGGTGTTGGTAATTGGCATTCCCAGGCGCTGACCTAGAAGGTTAATTAGACGATACTATCGATCGATTCTTCGGATAAGTTTTGATAGCCAACTGTAGAATTAGGGTTCCACCGCAAGAAGCCGGCTGAGGACAACGCTGGCTGCAAACTCAAAACTTAATTTCTACTGGGCAGACTCGTGACCTCAGAAACCCGGTTTCTTGCTAAATTTCTCGTGACTTGTCGCAAAACTCGTAGCAACCGGGTTTCTTGCCTGTGGACGCGGGCCGTAAAACTGTCCGAAGTATTGATTTATTAATTTTAAAGTTTTTTATCGTTTCCGGGCGCAACTTGAGAAACTATCTAGGATAGTTGTCAGCAGTCTGAAGGCAGAAAGCTCTGATGTAAAAGCCCAATTACGAAGGCGAGAATTTGCTTTTTTGCGCTGCACGTCTAAAATTATACCTTCTACCGAGCTATTTTTGCGTTTGAGGCAACTGGCACGGGCTATTTTTTGTGGGATTGAACTATTTGCCAATTTTAAATATGTCGGCGCAATTCTGGCGGTTGTATCCTAAAAAGTAATTTGTAGAGTTGGTAGAAGTATGGCAAAGATTCTGGCGATCGTCGCGGATACTGTGACTTTTCAAGTTGTCCAAGAGTTACTCAGCCAAGAGGGACATCAGGTGAGAGTCGTTCCCGACGACAAGGAGGGTTTAGAATTGGCGAAGGAGTTGTCCCCCGATGCGATAATTTGCGACGGGACTTCGCCTGAAATCAACTTTTTGGAGGTGTGCCGGCTGGTGAAAGCCGATTCCCTACGGGATAGCTTCGCTTCACGAGAATTGACGGCAGCCTATTTTATTCTGCTGACAACACCCGAGCAATTTGAAGAAGTTCAAGAATTGGATGCGCCATTTGACGATTTTCTGTTTAAACCAATAGTTAAGCAGGAATTATTGGCGCGGGTGCGCGCCTCTGAGCGAGGGCGCGAGTTGAGGGCGCAGTGGGTTCTCACCCAGCAAGAATTGGATCTGTCGCGCGATCGAATGCTGCAAAATGAAAAAATGTCTAGTTTGGGCGAATTGGTGTCTGGTATCGCCCACGAAATTAACAACCCAATTACTTTTATTTACAGCAATCTCACTCACGTCCAAACTTACGCTACTGATTTAATAGAACTGCTGCGATTGTATCAAAAACAGCTAGTGAATCCCGGAGCAGAAATTTTACAAAAACAGCAAGATATGGATGTGGAATTTGTCCTCGACGATTTGTTAAAAATTGTGAGTTCCATGCGTAACGGGAGCGATCGCATCCGCCAAATCATCTTGTCGCTACAGGATTTTTCCCGCAGCGATCGATCGGGCTGGCAGTTATTCGATGTTTCCGACGGTTTAGAAAATACTCTGTTGTTGTTGCAGCACCGCTTGCCGGCTCGCGAGGGAAGGCGAGACATCAAGGTGATGAAAGAATTCGGCAACTTGCCACAGATTGAGTGTTATGCAGGTCGGCTCAATCAAGCTTTTCTGAATATTATCAATTACGAGATCGATACTTTGGAAGAGTTGACTCAAGAGTTTGAGGAATCGGAATCGGTCAAGTTTAAGCCTGTGATTTGGATCAGCACTCAGGTGGTTGATGAGCGGCGGATTTCTATTGAAATTGGAGATAACGGCATGGCAATCAGCGAAGATATCACAGCGCAAATTTCTGACCCATTTTTGGTTGCAAAACCTGTGGAACACAGCCTGGCATTGGGACTTGCTGTCAGTTATCGGATAATTGTAGAACAGCACAAAGGAGAGTTAACGTGTTTTTCTGAACCGGGTAAAGGTACTAGATTTCGGATAGAACTTCCGCTGCGGCACAGTTAATTAACAGTATTTACCGTTGGGTGGGGGCGGGTTTTTGAGATTGTTGGTTTGAGCCAGAGATTATTGGTGAACCCGCCCCTACAAATGCGCTTGAATATTTGTCAATTGAATTCGACAATTAGCCGAGAATTGACCAAGAATTTCAGGATGGTACCCGCCACGTGATTTATCCGTGGAATCAATCCAAAATCTAAAATCTAAAATCCTCAAGCCCCCGAATTTATCTGTGGGGTCAATCGAAAATCCAAAATCTAAAATTTAAAATCGAATGACTTCGCTGCTAATTTTGTACTCGCACTGCTGTTGCAGCGGACACTCGCCGCAGCGAGGGTTTCTTGCAGTGCAAACTGCCGCCCCAAAGTCCAGCATTCCTAAATTCCAGGGTCCGACTTGCTGTTTGGGAGCAACTCGTTCTGCGGCTTCCCAAAGTTCGGGCGATCGCGATTTTATTTTACCGCCGTCAATCCCAAAAAAACGCTGCAAAATCCGAGCAACATTCGTATCGAGCACCGCTTTTGGCTGTCCGAAAGCATTAGCGCAAACCGATCGCGCAATGTACTTGCCAACTCCGGGAAGTTCCAGCAACTGAGCTTCCGTGCGGGGAACGTTTCCCTGATAATTGTCTAGGATAACCAGCACCGATTCCCGCAGCTTTTGCGCCCGAAAAAAAAGACCCAAAGGCTGCAACAAACTAGCAACTTCCTCCGCAGGCGCGGCTGCTAGATCGGAGAGAGTCGGATATCGATCGACAAATTCTTGATAAATCGGAGCCACTGTAGCGGCAGTAGTTTTTTGCAGCAGGAACTCAGCCACTAAAATCGCGTAGGGGTCGCAGGTATGCCGCCAAGGAAAATCACGGAAATTTTGCTCGGCCCAAGCTTTCAGGCGGGGGCGGAACCACCGGACTTTGGCTGCATTCAAATGCTTTAACCCAGGCTCGACATCAGAATCAAAAACAACGGCATTTAAGGCAGGCATTTGATTTGTATTTTTGAGAATTTGCCAACTTTATATTTATATAATAGCACATTTAAATAATGTGTGAAATTCTCTTTTTCTGCTTTTTTCTCTCTGCGTACTCTGCGTACTCTGCGGTTAATAAAAAAACCTTATTAACCACCAGCCAGACCCCGAAACCTAGAAACAAATTTGATTTCAAATATTTGAAAAATGTAAAATTTTGTATAGGAAATGACCGAAATGATAGAAAATAGACGATAGTTGACATTCAACAGATTTCAAGCGCCCGCAAAAATAAATTTTAATCAGGTAATAAAATGGTAGTAGCAGCACCTGTTCAATCCGGCAGTCAGTCGATTTTTCAAACTCGCTACGACAACTTTATCGGCGGCAAGTGGGTGCCACCGGTGAAAGGAAAATACTCGGAAAACCTGTCTCCAATTACAGGAAAATCAATTTGTCAAATCCCCCGATCGAGCGCGGAGGATGTAGAATTGGCACTAGATGCCGCCCACGCAGCGAAAGACAAGTGGGGTAAGACTTCCCCAGCAGACAGGGCGCGGGTTTTGCACAAAATAGCCGATCGAATCGAAGAAAACCTCGATCGCCTCGCCATCGCCGAAACCTGGGACAACGGCAAACCAATTCGCGAAACCCGCCTCGCAGACATACCGCTGGCGATCGACCATTTCCGCTACTTCGCAAGCTGCATCCGAACTCAAGAAGGTTCGATCGGCGAACTCGACGAAACCACCGTCGCCTACCACTTCCACGAACCCCTAGGCGTCATCGGACAAATCATCCCCTGGAACTTCCCGATATTAATGGCCGCCTGGAAACTCGCCCCAGCCCTCGCCGCCGGCAACTGCGTCGTCCTCAAACCAGCAGGCCCCACCCCTGCCTCAATCTTGGTACTGATGGAAATCATCGCCGACTTAGTACCAGACGGCGCAATCAACGTCATAAACGGGCCCGGCGCCGAAATCGGCAAAACCCTCGCCACCAGCCCCCGGATTGCCAAAGTCGCCTTCACCGGCGAAACCACCACCGGCAGGCTAATCATGCAGTACGCCTCCCAAAACGTCATCCCCGTCACCCTAGAATTAGGCGGCAAATCCCCCAACATTTTCTTTGAAGATATCTGCGCCCAAGACGACGAATTCCTCGACAAAGCAGTCGAAGGATTAGTCATGTTTGCCTTCAATCAAGGCGAAGTGTGCACCTGTCCCTCCCGCGCCTTAATTCAGGAGTCAATCTACGATCGGTTCATGGAAAGGGCGATCGATCGCATCCGCCAAATCAAACAAGACAACCCCTTAGATCCGACAACAGCCCTCGGCGCGCAAGTCTCCATCAACCAGATGGAAAAAATCGCCGAATACGTCAAAATCGGTCGCGCCGAAGGCGCAGAATGTCTGATTGGCGGCGAAAGAAACATCTTATCCGGCGACTTGCAAGACGGCTATTATTTCCAGCCGACAGTCTTCAAAGGAAACAACAAAATGCGAATTTTCCAAGAAGAAATCTTCGGGCCAGTATTAGCAGTCACCACCTTCAAAGACGAAGCCGAAGCATTAGAAATTGCCAACGACACTCTCTACGGTTTAGGTGCAGGAGTTTGGACTCGCGACATCAACACCGCCTACCGCATCGGCCGCGCCGTTCAAGCAGGCCGCGTGTGGACAAACTGCTATCACCTCTATCCAGCCCACGCAGCATTCGGCGGCTACAAATCGTCTGGTATCGGTCGCGAAAATCACAAAATGATGTTAGATCACTACCAGCAAACTAAGAATTTGTTGGTCAGCTACAGCCCCAAAGCTTTAGGTTTTTTCTAAATCATATCAAATCCAGTACAACTGGAATTGATATAATTCATCTGCGTTAATCTGTGTTTATCTGCCCTCATCTGCGGTCAAAAAAAATCATTTGTTAACCGCAGATAACAATGGATTGACGCCGATTCACGCAGATGTCGAGCTTCCATCTTCCATCTTCCATCTTTCTTCTTCTAAAATGGAAACTATAGCAAAAGTCACCGCAACAGAAGCCGCTTTAAAATTAATCAACTATCTCACAACTCAGCACGGACAATTGATGTTTCACCAATCCGGCGGCTGCTGCGACGGTAGTTCCCCCATGTGCTTTCCCGATGGCGAATTGATAATCGGTGATGGTGACGTATTGCTGGGCGAAATTGGGGGTTGCCCCTTTTATATCGCAGCGCAGCAATACAAATATTGGCAGCACACGCAGTTAATTATAGACGTGGCATCGGGGCCCGGAGGCAGCGATTTTTCCCTGGAAGGGCCGGAGGGAGAGCGTTTTATTACTCGTTCTCGCTTGTTTGTTAATATTAATTGATTAGCCTGTTTTTTTAAATCCGCTCGCTTACTGAGAAACATTAAATGAACCGCGAAGGCGCTAAGAACGCAAAGGAAAAGAAAAAATAAGATGCAGTTGTTGCTTTCGACTACAAACGTATTTCCTCAATAAAGGAGATACCATCGAAAATGCCATTTTTAAAGGCTTGAGTGCTACGAACTCGCTGGTTTTCGCTGAGTAATGTCATTGTTTCAACGAAGGTAATCAGTGCATTATCTTGGGTTTTAGTTGCCCGAAAGCAAATGGTTTCCTGACCCGCATCCCAGGCAATAGCGGAAAAATCAGAATAACTGCTAGAAGACATTTTCAGAATCCGATTTTCAAACTCCCCTTGAAAATTGAGCTGCAGGCGAGAACCATCTGAATATTCATAATTGTTAACTTGTCGGTAGAGACTTCCCTCAATCGAGATGGTAAAATTACCGAAAAAGCTGCGAGAAAAATGCCCGCGAGTATCGGTCTTAATATACTCACCTTGCCAAGTGCCAAGATGGCGGGTAAAAATCTCAGGAACTTTCTCCAAATCGGGAGAGTTCACAGGGGTGACGGTATCTTGATGAATTACAGGATCGTTACTCATTAAATCAGCCTCCAGTTTTTTTATTTTAGAAAACGCGATCGAGTAAAATGCTTTTTTCTGAAATACCGAATTTCTTCAAAAAGTCGGGTATCTGGGTATATTGATGATTTTTCATTGGGCTAACGGCGACCTATTTTCAGACTCATTTCACGGCTAGTGCGTTGATATTCGTGGACAATAGGTAATCTTTCGGATTGAAAATTTTCCAGTGCTTCGGCAATGTTAGCACTATCTCTGAGATGTTGTGCTAAACAAAGACCGTCTTCCCAACCGGAAGTCATACCTCTAGCGCGTGTGGAGCTTTTGGCGTGGGCAGCATCTCCAATTAAGATCACACGGCCATCATAGATTTTTGGTAGGGGGTCAATGTCATAGGAAAAACGACAGACAATATTTTCTACAGGGGTTGATTCAATCACATTTCGCGCGTCATCTGGGAGTTTTGCTAGTTCTTGGGGAGGAATGGTAATATTATTAGGTTGTAGTTTCCCAATTTCAGAGTCTGTGCGCTCTTTTTCAATAAAGAAACCCCAATGAGTGCGACCTCCACCAATGTGAAAGAAGTTGGCATAAATTCCCCGACCGCGTACATAAACAAAAAAGTTTCCTTCTGGACAGAAGCTGCGATCTTCGACAATTCCTCGCCAGACGATATCGCCTAAATAGAATAGTTCAACACCTGGAACTATAAATTGACGGACTTTAGATACTATGCCATCGGCACCGATTAAAAGATCGCCTTCCCATTTACGGCCATCTTTGAAGTGGGCGATCGCACTGTGCTCGGTTTGGGAGATCGATGCTAATTCCGCATTAAAATGAATACACTCAGGGGGTAACTCGTCGAGGAGTGCCTCTAGAATAGCTTTGCGGTGTACCAGCATTCCTGGGAGTTCATTTTCTTCATAGGTGACGGGTTCCGAATTGATGACACTGCCGCGGAGGTTGCGAAACTCGAATAGTTTAACTCGATCGCCTGAGTTGATAATTTTTTGGGTGATTTGAGGGTTGCCTTGATGAAGTGCCTGCATACCTGCTTGTACGATCAGGATACCGCAGCCATCGGTGCGCGGATGGGGTGCTTTTTCAAACAAGTCAACTTTAAACCCTTGTTGAATCAGCAGAATCGCCAGATAAGCTCCTGATGTTCCTGCGCCGATAATACCTATCCTGCTTTGGGACGAAACCATTTGTGTTTCTCCTGATTTAACATTGCCGATCGGCGATCGACCACTATTGTAATTAGGAAAATCCAAGTTGCGAGTTCGCCCGCTTGCGGATTGAGTTTTTGTTGATAGCGACAGGTTTCAAGCTGCCGCTAAAATCAGTATCTGAGCTGATGCAGGATTAATTTTTAATTGGTGAATTCAAAATTCACGAACTCAAAACTTAGGACTGCTTTAAGCTTGAGTATTTTTTATTAGAGCCAATTCAATTTTGTCATCTGACTTTTGACTCACTTGTGCGCGCAAACCCGGACCAAAAAAAGTAGCTATTTTTTGTTGTTTTTCTTCCCAAACTTCGATCGGCATTAGCGGCGAATAAAACTCTAGAATTAACCCATAAGCACCATCAACATCAACTTCCCGCAACCCTTGCAGGAGGGGCCGTTCCTCGTCTGTTGGGGCCAGGCCCAGACGCTCCAAAGCATCATCTAAGTGCGCTGGTTGGCCGTAGCGAAATCGGGTGATATCTTTGCGGACTTGGTTTTGAGTATTTGTGGCCTGACTTTCTCGCAGGAGAAGAACTTCAGGAGAAGTCGGTTCGGTGAACTCTACCGGTTCGAGTTCGGCAGCTTTCAAGGCCAAACCTCCCAGCAACAGCGGAATTCCATAAAAAAAACCGGCTAGGTTCAGGGTAGGTCTGTCTGTGAAGTATGCTCCGAAACCGACTGCTGCTATAATACCGCCAACAACTAAGGCTAGGTTTGCTAAAGAAATTTTGCGTAACATATTAGTGAGGTAAGTAGTCGGACAGAAATAATATACTTTAATTATTATCTGTCAATCGATTTTAGATTTTAGATTTTAGATTTTAGATTTTAGAGGCGACCCCACGGATAAATTCGGGGGCTCCTTTATCGGATACAGGTTTTTTATTTCTGGACGGATGAATCCGGGGGCTTGTATCCTGGATGCTTGATTGTCAAAAAGTCTTGAATAAATTTAGTTTTTTTGCCAAAAGACCTGCAAAAACTGCTAGTATCTATGAGCGCGGGAGCGGTGTGCATCCACAGTATTGTCTCTAGCTTCAGAAACTTATCCGGCCGGACTCGCCCGGGCGCGCCATCGGTAAATATCCGTGTTAATTGCGCGGCGTTGGTTCCAGAAGGCAATCGAGATCGGCAGTATCATCAAAGTATACAGAGCGGCGATCGCGATCGACCCTCTTGCCCTTTCAACCACTTTTGGGACATGATTAAAGACGAAGACAAACAAACTGCTGGAGCAAACAAGTCTGTTCTAGAACAGATTAACTCGCTCAAACGGGAAGATGAAAGGCTTTATAATATCTTAGCCATAGATGTCTGGGCCCTAGCCAAGACAATGGATGAATATCAACCGGGATTTTGGTCGGCTTTTATGAAAAACCGGGAGAAGGCCCTGAAGCGATTTTTAGCTGGAATGATGAAAAATAAACCAGCAGATACAAAACGTCCGCCTTTCCTGCGGTAAAATTTGCCTGAAGTTTGGCTGAAGTTTTGATGTACAATCAAACTATAACACAGACCCAAAAACTCTGAGCGCGTTCATCACTTCCCAAATAAAAACAGTGAAGGATTTGCCCAAAAAAGTAGGTCGGTGAATTAAGAATCCCCGTCTGTTCGCAGGGGGAATGTCAAATATTTTTGTTAATAGTAGCAAAGGCAAAAAACCATGGATGCACAGACAATCAAAGAGCGCGTAGCACAGATCGAGAGCAAGCGGGAATCCCTCGTGCGGCTGTTAGATCGATCGGACTTGGGAGCCCTGAGAATAGATGTGAGTCAGGCGATCGAAGAAATTGACGATCTCTTAGAAGAATTCAAGCGTACTTTTAACAGTTAAGCAGTCAGCAGTCAGTTGGCAGTTGACAGTTGACAGTTGTCGGCTAAGCTGTCGCGCATTCAATTTTCATAGTTATGTTTACTAAAAACTTTGTGGGGTGGGAATCTTGCCCGCCCTAAAAGCCAAAATTAAATGCAGTACAGCTTGATAGCTAACAAGAACCGACCACTGCTAATTGCAAATTTGACAACTGACCACTGACTGCTGACTAATAACTAATTCATCACCATATCCATCAAAATTTGCTGAGAGCTCACTTCCGGGCAATTAGCAGGCGGCCGCCGCTGAGAGTAGTGTCCCCCAGAGTGCAAATCCCAAGCTTGGCGGTTGTCAGCCAGCATTACCCCCAAAATTTCTTGCAATTCCTTGGCAATTGTCGGGTCTTCCACCTGAACTATGGCCTCAACCCGTCTTGTGAGATTGCGCTGCATCCAGTCAGCAGAACCAATATACACCTCTTCATCGCCACCGTTGAAAAAATAAAACATCCGAGAATGCTCTAAAAAGCGGCCGATAATACTGATAACTCTGATATTTTCGCTAACACCTTCAACGCCGGGACGCAAACAGCAAATCCCCCGAATAATCAAATCAATTTTAACTCCTGCTTGCGAAGCTTCGTACAAAGCAACAATGATTTGAGGGTCAACTAAAGCGTTCATTTTAGCGACAATGCGGCCGCAGGTACCGGTGCCGCCTTCGGCCTGCAAGCGGCAGAATTCTGCCTCGCGGCGGATTAAAGCTAAAAATCGATCGCGCATATTGACCGGTGCCACCAATAATTTTCGATAAGATACCTGCCGCGAATAACCAGTCAAATAATTAAACAAATCCGTCAAATCCGATCCCAAATCCTCGCGACAACTCAACAAACCCACATCGGTATACAGTCCGGCTGTTTTGGGATTGTAATTGCCAGTCCCGATGTGGACGTAGCGGCGGATGTAATCGTCCTCGCGACGCACTACCATCACTATTTTGGTGTGGGTTTTGAGTCCTACCAAACCGTAAACTACGTGGACTCCAGCTTGTTCTAACTTGCGAGCCCAATTAATATTATTTTCTTCGTCAAACCTAGCTTTGAGCTCTACTAAAACGGCTACCTGCTTGCCGTTTTCCGCAGCTTGAATTAAGGCGCTGACGATCGGCGAATCTCCCGAAGTGCGGTATAAAGTCATCTTAATCGCTAACACGGAGCGATCGTGCGCCGCCTCAGTAATAAACCGCTGTACCGTCGCCGCAAACGAGTGATAAGGATGGTGCAGCATCAAATCCCCCTGGCGGATGGCGGTGAAAATATCCTCGCCCTCGTCAGCATCCAACATCAATTTGCCTAAAATCATTGGCGATTCCGAGTTCCGCAAGCGCGGCGGCACAACTGGAGTCCAAGGCGGGTCTTTGAGTTCCGGCACCGGCAGCCCCACAAAAGACATCAAATCCTTGAGGCCTAGCAGCCCCTCTACGACGTAAACATCTTGCTCGCCGAGATCCAGCTCCTCCATCAGCATATCTCGCAGCGCAGGCGGCATAATCGCTTGAATTTCCATCCGCACCGCAGAACCTCCAAACCGGCGCTTGCGGAGTTCTTGTTCTATTGCCAGCAGCAAATCCTCCGCCTCATCTTCCTCCACCGTCAAATCGGAATTGCGAGTAATGCGGAACGGGTGATATTCCTGAATGTCCATCCCCGGAAACAAAGCTTCTAAATTGTGGGCAATCACCTGTTCTAGGGGCACGCCAGTCCAAACCGGAGATTTGCCCCTCTGCTGCCACTGCAAATCCCCCGGCAGCGGCAAAAACCTCGGCAAAACCTGCGGTACTTTGACGCGGGCAAATAATTCTTCGCGCGTGTCGGGGTCCCTGACTACTACTGCTAAATTGAGGCTGAGATTGGACAGGTAGGGGAATGGGTGGCTGGGGTCAACTGCTAGGGGAGTGAGTACGGGAAATACTTGTTCTTTGAAGTAGCGGTGCAAGTAATTGCGCTGTTCTTGATTGAGGTCAATGTAGTCGAGAATGTAGATTTCGCTTGCTGCTAGTTTCGGCCGCAGGGTTTGCTCAAAATACGAGTGCTGCTGAGTAACCATCGGCAAAAGCCGCTTGTTCAGGGCATCTAGCTGTTGTTGGGGCGTGCGGCCGTCGGAGGTCAATTTGCTGACTTTTGCTTGTACTTGCTGTTTGAGGGCGGCCACCCGCACCATAAAATATTCGTCTAGGTTGGAGCTAAAAATAGCGAGAAATTTGAGTCTTTCTAAGAGGGGCGTGCGGGGGTCGAGGGCTTCGTGGAGCACGCGGTTGTTGAATTCCAGCCAGCTTTGTTCTCGGTTGAAGTAATATTGAGGGTCGCTGAGGTTGATTTCAGTGTAGGTTTTGGCGGGGGTCTTTTTTGGCTTGGGCATGGTTTGGGGGAGTCTTTCGGAGGCTCGGTGATGGCATCTCTAAAAATAGTATTGTAGGTTCAATAGTAGGTTTGCATCTGTCGATCGTACATTTTTGTCTGTCACCAGCGAAGGTATTGCAGGGAACAGATGCAGTCTGGAGAGAGCCACTGTTATATTTATTTTCAGTACGATCGCCCGTTTTTACTCTCCTATATTCATCGCGATCGCAACAATTCTTCAAACTCTCGCAGCGCCACACTAGAACCCACCTGCCAGCCCCGATCGCAATATTGAGGAATTAAGGTTTTGAGATCGTAACCGGGAAACCAGCGACTAATTTGAGAGTCTCGATACTGCTGCGAATCGAACTGATAAATCGACAATTGACTTTGACGGTAAACCCATAGTTCTAAAGGTGCGATCGCTTCATAATCTTCTGGTTTAGTCGTGCAAGTCAGATCGATTTCAATCGCTAAATCTGGGGGCGGATCTGTTTCTAAATCTATTCGCTCTTTTCCTAAAATATCTGCGCGATTGTCGATGTAAAAACAATAATCTGGTTCGATTCCTTGTTGGTTAATGCGCTTGAGGGTAATTGGGGTAAATGCGTCCCAATCTCTGCATTCATGTCGCAGTAAAGCTTTGACAAAATCTGCCAGTATATCTGAATTTTTACCGTGTCTGGGCAGTGGAGACATAATTCTAATTTCTTGGGTTTTGCTGCTGTAGCGAATTCTCAATCCAGCTTTATCTTCTCGACGGGCTAGCAATGCTTCATAATCTTCCCAAGTTCTAAATCGCAGAATAAGTTCGTCTCCTGGCGCGAGGGAAATTGTATCTTCACTAATTGTTGGTAATACCATATTTTAATTTCCTGCAAAGCTCGCCTATTTCCAATTATAGCACAGTTATATAGCAGTTGACAGTTACATAGTACCCGAATCAAACCGTTTCTCGATCGAGGGAGAGGGGCTCTATTCATGAGGTTATTTATATCCGCCCGATCCAATTTTGCACCGCATCAAACAAATCATCTCCATCCACCGCAAAACTTGTTAACGGCAATTCCAGCGGTGTATCGGTAATCCAGGCGATATGAATTCCCATTTGATTGTCGGCGAGTTTGCGGGTGAAAGCCGAAAGCGCATCTTCGCAAGGACAGGAGTGCAAAATTAAGGCGATGTGCTGTTTTTGCAGCCGATTTTTGAGTTGGGGGATTAATCGCTTGAATTCGGGGGCGTTGCGAATTGCGGGAATGTCTGCATCTGCGGGGAAGATTGCTTGATATAGTTGGGTACAGAGCTCTTGGGCGATCGCGCTGGTATCGGTTTCGCCTTCTAAGGCGCGAATGTTGAGGGAAACGGGGAAGGTTTTATCTGTGGGTTGGAGTTGTTTGAGGAGTGTGGGGATATCTGTATTTTGTGGGTGGTTGTCGGGTGTTGGGTAATTGGTGGGTTGGGTGTGCCATGCTTGATGAAAGTCTGGGTAAGTCATATTTTGGGCGCAGTCCGAGAGGACTAGGCAGCACTTGTGATAAAGAGTAAAGTCGTTTTCGTGAATTTCGGAAGTTAGGCAATCTTTCAAACCAGAGACTGCGGTGGCGAAGTGTTGACCTTTCATGATTTTACCTAAGCTATCTGCCGCTTGCCTCCGGTTTTTTTCATCCTGAGAAGTACGGATTAACTCGACTAAAGCTTGGATGGCAACTGGGTTATCTTTGCTTATTTTCCCTAAGCTATATGCCGCTTGCCGCCGGGTATCTTCATCCTGAGAAGTACGGATTAACTCGACTAAAGCTTGGATGGCAACTGGATTATCTTTGCCTATTTTCCCTAAGCTATCTGCCGCGTACCTTGAGGTATCTTCATCATCTGAATTGCAGATTAACTCGACTAAAGTGGCGATCGCCACTGGGTTATAGCGTTTTCACCAATTATGAGGTACAATAATAAAAGTAAACTCTCAAACCTAAGAATAACACATGAAGTCCTATTCAGTTGACTTGAGACAAAAAATTATAGATATAAGGGAAAAAGAAAAAATTTCAATTAGGAAAATAGCTGAACGCTTCAATGTAGCGAAAAGCTTTGTTCAAAAATTGCTCAAACAATATCAAGAAACAGGAGATATTCTGCCTCAAAAACGAGGAGGAAATCACAAGAGAAAGCTGGGAGATGAGAACTTACTAATTTTAATAAAAATTATGGAAAAAATAATGATGCTACCTTAGAAGAAATTGGTGAAATGCTGAGGGAAAGAACAAATATCAAGGTCTGTACAACTACGCTCTGGAAAATTACGACACAACTCGATTATAGCTGGAAAAAAAAACGATGTATGCACCAGAAAAGAATAGTGAAAGAATCCAAAAAAAGAGGGGAGAGTTTTGGGGAGAAATTAGAGATATTCAGGCTGAAGACTTGATTTTCAAGGGATGAGTCGGGAGTAAATCTGGCAATGGTAAGACTATATGCTAGAGCTATAAAAGGAAAAAGAGCTAGAGGGGAAAGACCTCAAAAAAGAGGCAGAAATATTTCCATAGTAACTGCGTTATCTTTAGAGAAAGTAATAGCTTCAAGTAATATTTATGGAGCAGTAGATGGAGTTACATTTGAAGCATTTATCGTGACACAATTAGTCCCCAAACTTTGGAGAGGAGCTTGTGTTATTATGGATAATGCCAAAATTCATTTAGGAGAAATGGTAAGAGAAGCTATTGAAAATGTCGGCGCAAGATTAACTTATTTATCTCCTTATTCTCCTGAGTTTTCGCCGATTGAAAATTTTTGGTCGCAAGTGAAATCTATTTTAAGAAAACTCAAACCGAGAACTTATCAAGATTTAGTAGAAGCCATTACAGATGCTATGCTAAAAGTCACTCAAGACGATATTCGTAATTGGTTTGCTCATTGTTGCCATTGTACCTCATAATTGGTGAAAACGCTATATCTTTGTCTATTTCCCCTAAGCTATATGCCGCTAACCGCCGCCGGGTATCTTCATTACCTGAATTGCGGATTAACTCGACTAAAGCGGAGATAACCACTGGGTTATCTTTGCCTATTTTCCCTAAGCTAAATGCCGCGTGCCGCCGGGTATCTTCATTACCTGAATTGCGGATTAACTCGACTAAAGCGGATATCGCCACTGGGTTATCTTTGTCTATTTGCCCTAAGCTATCTGCCGCTAGCCTCCGGGTACCTTCATCATCTGAATTGCGGATTAACTCGACTAAAGCGGAGATCGCCACTGGGTGATCTTTGCCTATTTTCCTTAAGATATATGCCGCTTGCCACCTTACTTTTCCCGTTAAGTGTGATTTGTAGCAAGAAGCCAGCCCTGGCACAGATCACGTAAATTTGACCAACCTCGC
>NZ_JAUBSX010000068.1:0-40804 GCF_036704885.1 Microcoleus sp. F4-D5
TCATTGGTTTTCTCACAGGATGGTCTTGGATCTTACATTCTTTATCTCTAGCACATCTTTAGAAAAATGGTATAAGTCCTATCTCAGCTACCGAGTCGCAAAAATTGAACGAAATTGGAGGGCGCGATCGCACTCCTTGGCACCACTATCCGAAATAGGCTTTTGGGCTTGTTTCACAACAAAGTACAGCAGTTGTCAATTGGATCGAATACAGGTAGGGACTCAGGCAAAGCCTGAGTCCCTACACCAAATCTGTATCGCACTCAACTAAAAATTGCTGTAAATTTACTTGAGAGGTGGGGATAAGTGGTTTCCCCAAAAGGGATGATTGAGAGCGATCTAAAAACTCACTTACTATTTCCGGTTCTCAAATAAAACTGGCGCACCTATACTGTAATTTCGACGTGATACCGTTACAGTATAGGTGCGCCAGTTATAGCGCCCGTCAATCGATTTTAGATTTTAGATTAAAGAATTGAAGAAAGCGACCCCACTGCTAAATCGGGGGGCTGGCGATCGGGAGCGAGGAGCTTTTTTTTCACTCCCCGAATGACTCCGGGGGGCTCCGGACTAAATTGCTCGATCGTCAATTGCGGAGTTTCGGTAACGCAGGTGCGGTGAAAGTTAATCATCCATGCGCATCAGCTTCCGGTAAAACGATTTAGAAAAATCGACGCTACGAGTCCGCTGAAAAGTCAGGAGTACCTCAATTAAGCAACTGACAAACTCAGAGCTTTGCATGGTCACTTCGTAGCTAAGTTCAGCATTGCCGTCAAACAAAACCCGACAGCGGGTCAAATCGATCGGCAGGGACGATATATTCCAACTAGCGACAAACGGCACGTTCTCCCCGCCGTCAATTTTTCTTGCCCCCTCCAAGCTTTTGAGCTTGTAGAGGCCGATAGCGTGCGGCAAAAACTTGCGCCGGGGCTCCTGACAGAAAGGCGCATAGACTTTCACTTCTTTCTCGTCGGCTGGCTTCAGTTGAGGAATAGACATATTTATACCTCAGATAATTATTAGTAGCAGATACTTGAGATCCTCTGAAAAAACTAACAGATATTCATGGTCGATCGCAAGCAAAAGTCATCCCAAATACTCTATGCAATGCCCGTTTACCCTGTTCGGACAAGCAGCTAGCCCGCTGCTTGTCCTCCGGTCTGCTTTCGACAAAACGCCAGAAACTGGTACAGTAAATACTTATCTCTAAAATCAAAAACTATTGGTGGTTGAATCAAGTAACCTATGCAGGAGACTTCTTGGTCAGAAAACGACGCTCGCAGCGAGCTTAACTTGGACATCTCTGATTTAGCTCAAGAAGAGCTCAAGAGTTTGACCTCGAACTCGAAGCTCGGCAAAGTATTTGCTATACCAGACATTGGCGACAGGGTGTTTGACGCGGAAACAAAACCAAAACTCCCGGTTGCGGTGTCGGTGCCGGGAACTACCTCTTTTCCTCAAAATCTGTACCGGGGACGCCGCGGAAAAGCCGCCGCAGTGCTGACTGCGATTTGGGGCGGCACGATCGCCCTGCACTTGATTTCTTGGGGTGCGTGGGTAGTGTGGGGGCTGACGGGACTGCTGTGGATGCAAGCATTTCGAGTTTTGTTTGCTTCGCCCAAGCCCGCACTGCCGCCTCTTGCCGATGAAAATCGAGAGGATTGGCCCTACGTGTCGCTGTTGGTGGCTGCGAAAAATGAGGAAGCGGTGATTGCCCGATTCGTAGAATCAATCTGCAATGTAGACTATCCGATCGACCGCTACGAAGTTTGGGCGATCGACGATCACAGCAGCGACAGCACCCCGGTAGTATTGGAACAGCTCACCAAAAAGTACCCGCAGCTCAAAGTATTTCGCAGAGGAGCAAATGCCAGCGGCGGCAAGTCGGGAGCCCTGAATCAAGTGTTGCCGCTGACTCGCGGGGAATTTGTGGGAATATTTGACGCCGACGCGACAGTAACGCCGGATTTGCTGCGCCTGGTGCTGCCGGTGTTCGATCGAGAACAGGTAGGGGCTGTGCAAGTCAGAAAAGCCATCGCCAATGCTTCGGTAAATCTGTGGACTCGGGGCCAAGAAGCAGAAATGGCTCTCGACAGTTTTTTCCAACAGCAGCGGATTGCGATCGGCGGCATTGGAGAATTGCGCGGTAACGGCCAATTCATGCGTCGCACCGCCTTGGAAAGCTGCGGCGGCTGGAACGAGGAAACGATTACCGACGACCTGGATTTGACGTTGAGGCTGCACCTCGAACAATGGGACATTGAATTTCTCGCTTTCCCAGCCGTGTCAGAAGAAGGAGTCACTAACGCTCGCGCCCTGTGGCACCAGCGCAATCGCTGGGCAGAAGGCGGTTATCAGCGTTATCTTGACTACTGGCGGCTAATTTTGCGCAACCGCATGGGAACTTGGAAAACCTGGGATTTATTTGGATTTTGGGTATCTCAATATTTCTTGCCCACAGTAGCGCTACCCGACTTTGTGATGTCAATTGCGCTGCGCCGGATGCCGATCGCCAGTCCCCTAACTGTGATGACCCTTACTTTGTCAGTGGTGGGAATGTTTGTCGGTTTGCGCCGCACTCGCAAAGAGACCAAATTTGAGGTAAGGCGAGTTTTTGTCACCTTGCTGCAAACGCTGCGGGGTACTGTGTATATGTTCCACTGGCTGCTGGTAGGGACTGTGACGGCTCGGATTGCGGTACGGCCCAAGCGGCTCAAATGGGTTAAAACCGTCCATCAAGGCGCTGCTAGTAGCATCAAGTAAACAATTAGCAGAAATATCTCGGCACCTTTTTGCCCCAAGTCCGAAGATTTTCGGAGACAAAAAAACACCAAAGCTCGCCAAATATGTCCCCACCACAGCCTAATAGTAAAATTTGGCAATTCCGAGAAAAAAACATTTTGAAACAGCTTAGGTAATTAATAGGTAATCGGCGAGGGGTAATAGCGAATAAGTAATCGGCAATACAAAAGTCTAAAATTAAAAGATAAAAGCGAAAATTTTTAACTTTTAACTTGACAAAAAACCAATTACTATCTATTAATTATGAATTGCCAATTAGGACGAATTGCTTGTTGCCAACTACCCGTCACCCGTAATTGATAATGGATTTGTTAGAGTACCAAGCTAAATCTTTATTTCGCCAGATGGCAATTCCGATTTTGCCGTCGCAGCGGATTGACAATCCCGCCGACCTCAAAGGACTGAAAATTCCCTACCCCGTTGTACTAAAATCGCAAGTGCGGGCTGGGGGAAGGGGCCGGGCGGGCGGTATCAAGTTTGTGGCAAATACGATCGATGCAGTAGCTGCGGCCCAAACAATTTTTAATTTGCCGATCGAGAGCGAATATCCCCAAGTCCTGCTGGCAGAAGCAAAGTACAACGCCGACCGAGAATTGTACTTAGCGGTACTCCTAGACCCCGTAGCGCGACGCCCGGTGCTTCTGGGATCGAGCCAAGGAGGTATGGATGTCGAAGGGTCGATCGAGCAAATGCAGCAAGTTGCCGTAGATCAAGAATTTTCCCCGTTCTACGCGAGGCGTCTCACGCTGAAAATGGGATTGCAGGGAGACTTGATTCAATCGGTGAGCACCATTGTCGAGAAAATGTACCGGCTGTTTGTCGAAAAAGATTTAGATTTAGTAGAAATCAATCCTCTCGGCATCAGTCCTACGGGAGAGGTCATGGCTTTAGACGGTAAAGTCACTGCCAATGACGAGGCCTTGGGGCGACATCCAGACTTGGTAGCACTCTCGGAGAATAGGCTCTTGGGCGGGCTGGCACGGGAAAGGAGAAGTCCCCATGTCCCTGGCGATCGCCCCGATTCCTACTCGAAGGCTCAGCAATCGCCGGAGTTTGACCCCAAATCTAAATCCCCAATCTCGAATTCCGAATCCCTGGAATTAACCGAACTAGACGGGAATATCGGAATTTTGTGCAACGGAGTGGGCCTGACAATGGCAACTCTGGATGCTGTAACCCACCAAGGAGGAAAACCAGCTAATTTTGTGAATATTGGTTCCCTAGACCGCTACTATGCAGCAAATGCCCTGCGCGATCGCGCGGATTCGGGTCTGGAGTTAGTCGCTCAGGATAAAAGCGTTAAGGTGATACTGGTAAATATTTTGGGCAGCGCCTCCAAGACGGAGGAAATAATCGCCGCAGTAGCCGGCTATTTGGAACGGAAAGCTCGCGCTAACCGCCACATCCAAGTTGTGCTGCGGCTGGTAGAGATCGATGCTGATGCTGTTAAAAAGCGTTTGGGACAGTTGCCGGTGCAGCTAGCTAGCACTTTGGATGAGGCCGCGGCCGCTTCTGTATCATCCGTCAAGTAGCGGCAGTCGATCGGCAAAAAACAAGATTTCTGTACAGATGAAGGCCTTCTGCTTTTTACAGATCGAGTGTCAAGTGGGAACAAATGAATTTAACTCCTGAAAGCAAAGTCCTGGTGCAGGGCATTACAGAATCTCCCGCGTCAACCCGCGCCGCCCTGATGATGAAAGCATACGGCACGAATGTAGTCGCCGGTGTCAGTCCCGGTCGGGGGGGGCTGGAAATGGAGGGGATTCCGATTTTTGATTTGGTAGAACAAGCAGTGTCGGCAGTGGGTCACGTTGACACTGCGGTAATTTTTGTAGACGCTTACTCGGTGCTGGATGCGGCTCTAGAAGCGATCGCCGGAGGAATTCGGCAAATCGCGATCGTTACTGGGGGAGTGCCTCCTCTGGATATGGTGCACTTAGTCAGAAAAGCAGAGGCTACTGAAACTTTAGTAATCGGGCCTAACAGTCCGGGGATAATTGTGCCCGACAAACTGCTGCTGGGATCTCACCCCAAGGAATTTTACATTCCCGGCCCGGTGGGGGTGATCAGCCGCAGCAGCACTTTGACTTACGAAGTTGCCCTAGAACTGACTGAGGCCCGGTTGGGACAGTCTATGGCGGTTTGTATTGGCTGCGACGGGATTGTCGGTTCTTCTTTTATGCAGTGGCTGCAAATTTTGGACGAAGACGACAGTACCGAAGCGATGGTTTTGGTGGGGGAAGTTGACGGCTGGAGCGAACAAGCTGCTGCTTCTTACATCGCCTCGGCGATCGACAAACCCGTGGTTGCTTATCTGGCCGGTCGCTACGCTCCCAAGGGGCCGTCTTTGGGCCACGCCGGCATCCTGATCAGTTCTCGCGCTGCTGCCCAGAAAGCCTTTGGAGTTACGCCCCCAAACAAATTGGCGGCTTTTGAAGAGGCGGGCATACCTGTGGCGGCTCGGCCTTCGGAGGTTCCGAAGTTGCTCAAAAAATTGCTCAAGAAAAATTGATTGCTTCGGGAGTCCTAACCCTCGTGGCGGTTGGGATCAAGGTAGGGCGGGGGCGGGTTTGGTCTCAAAATTGCCTGCAGAATGCCACAAATGCACGCTAAACCCGCCCCTAAGACACATTTATAATTTTTTTACCAAAGTCCTCTGACCGGCCTCACAGGCTGCGGTGCGGGTGCTGGCAAGGGTGCGGGTTCGGCGCGGCGCGGCGCTGGAGGCGGAATTGTTGGCTGCACGCTGCGCCGAGGTTCGATCGGACTTTCGGTGCGAGTTGTTTCAGTTGTGCGATTTGTCGATCGCATCACATCTTGAAGCAGGCTTTGTATATTTCCGGCTAAACTCTGAACTTTCCCCACAGTGGCGCTAATGCTGGCAACATCTACGTAAACCTCCGTTAGAGGATACTTTTTCAGGATTTCCAGCAGCGATACCTTGCCGTCATCCCCGGCCGCCAGTATCATCGCCGCCCGCAGAGCTTTCCCGCTTTCTGTGCGGCGCTGAGTGCGAATTGCTTGACCGATTTCGTCAGTGATTTTTTCTCCCGGGGTGCTGTAAACTACCCGGGCCAGATTAGCAGGCTTTAAACCGATTTCTAGACCCATCAACCCCCGCAATATTTGCGCGTCCATTTTGGAAAACCGGATAATTTGTTGTAGGGTTGGGGTCGTCGTGCCGTCTTTAGCAAAGTCTTCTAAGTCGCTGATATTGATGGCTTGTCGGATCGGGCCAAATGTGAGGACAATTTTTTCGGCTGCTAATGCTGTACTGCTGCTAGATAATATGCTCGCGCTTGCCCCTAAAGCTAGGGCAATGCCGATCGATACAAATTTTGTTAATTTCATACTCATTTTTACCGCTCGATTAAAATTATTTCTTTGAGATTTGTACATTATAGATGCAGCAGTTATATTCTACAAGGTCGCCTGTTTAATTTGTACCCGCGTCACACCCACAATCTCGACCGAGACTTTTTCTCGATCTTGACTTTAAGAATAAGTAACCACATCTGCAGCATATTTTTGCTTCTCTTCATTCTGCCTTCTACCTTCTACATCGGAGTGCCTTCTACATCGGAGTGCCTTCTACATCTGAGTGCCTTCTAGAAGTTATGTTTAAAACCAAGCGCAAATCCAAAAAATCCAAACACAAGCACAGCGAAAAAACAACAGCGCTAAGCAAAAAAGAAGTAGCAGCACAAAAACGCAAAACTTCACAAAAGCGCAATAAATTGCTGCAGGCGATCGCCATAAGCTGCTTGGTCAGCCTTGCCGCCAGCATCCCCCTGTTGTTCGTAGCCCGCCCTAAGATTGCTGTTGCAGGAGGCGCCGCCGCAGCCATCTTGCTGCTTTCCTACAAGTACCCCCGTCAAGCTTTGTGGGCTTTTCTAATTTACCTGCCTTTCAGCGGTACAATTACTTACGCAATTGGTGGCGGGAATGCTGCATTTCAAGTAGCAAAAGATGCTTTCTACATACCAGCCCTCATCGCCCTAATTCAAAGCTGCAAAAAGAAACAGTTGCCCGTGTTCATTCCCAAACAAATGCTTTCTACCTTCAGCATCCTGTTAATGATGGTCATGCTGACTTTAATTTTTGTCAACGGCGAT
The DNA here is from genome assembly GCF_036704885.1 of Microcoleus sp. F4-D5. Taxonomy (NCBI): domain Bacteria; kingdom Bacillati; phylum Cyanobacteriota; class Cyanophyceae; order Oscillatoriales; family Microcoleaceae; genus Microcoleus; species Microcoleus sp. F4-D5. The sequence goes on from NZ_JAUBSX010000068.1 coordinate 6,918, forward strand.
ATGCAGCTCAACCCTATGAAGGGCGACAAACCCATTTTGCAAGGAATTCTCGGCTTAAAAGTATTGATAGGTTACATACCGCTGATTGCTTGTACCTATTATCTGCTCCGCACTAAGAAGGATTTGGTATTTTTTAGTCGAATGCACGTCGTTTTGGCGATCGTTTGCTGCCTTCTCGGTTTGATTCAATACCTGTTGCTGCAAAGTGGAAAGTGTGCAGGCACCAGAGGAATGATCGGAGAAGAATTATATAAAGCAACCCTGCAAGCTAGATGTTTTGTCGGCGGTTCTTTGGTGTTCAGTCCAGAAGTCAAATTTATTCGCTTGCCTGGAACTTTTGTCGCGCCTTGGCAGTGGGCGTGGTTTTTAATTTCTAATGCTTTTTTAACCTTTGCCTCTGCCTTTTGTGACCATTCATTCTGGTGGCGACTTATCGGTTTATTTGGCATGGCATTAGTATTTGCCAATGCAGTTATTTCCGGTCAAAGAGCTGCTTTAATTATGGTTCCAGTTGCCACTGCCATCCTGCTAGTTCTCACTGGTCAATTAGTTAACTTCAAACGATTTATTCCCATCGGTGCAGGACTGGCGATTCTGCTGTTTGTCGGTGCAGCAATTAACCCGGGAATTATCGAACAGCGGTGGGAGAGTTTTGTTAGCCGCTGGAATGCTGCACCGCCCCAGCAGTTTCTCTTTAATCAATTCGAGCAGAGCAACAATTTTATCATTGACAGACCTTTCGGTAGAGGTGTGGGACGAGCAACTAATTCAACGCGAATATTTGGTACCACGCAGCTAATTGAAACTTTCCAACCTAAGTTGATCTACGAACTCGGTTATCCGGGAATGATTTCTTTTCAAATCATGGTTTTACACTTGGCTTTTCTAACTTTTAGAGCTTACCGATCTGTCAAGGACAAAAGTTTGCGGAGTTACGGAGCAAGTTTTTGGGTATTTGTTGGATTTATTACGATCAATACTCAATACTATCCGCTAGATGTAGATCCAGTGTCCGTATATTATTGGGTTTTAGCTGGGGCGATTTTAAAGTTGCCCAAAATTGACAAACAGGTGCAGGATGAAAAACATCACGAACTTGAGTCAAATGATTTGGAAGTTCACCAGCCATTAAAGGAGAAAAAAATTATTGCATCTTCCCCTATTTGAGAAGATTTTTGAGTAGTGAGTTGGGTTGATTCTTTCTTGTTCGTTAACCCGCTTTCGCTCCAAGGCGATGCAATGCAAAGATAGCGTGCCCTTCTGGGTTTATCTATGCTAAAACCCACCCGGACAGCATATTTTTGCTCTTAACTTTACTGCGGTTGCCAAACCGGATGGCTAGCATTCAAATCCTTGTCGTTTGTCAATTTAGTTAATGCCGAACCGTCCCGATTAATTACATACAAGTTGCTTTTGTCTCCTTGAGTTTCATTAAATATAAAAGCGATTTGCTGGCTGTCAGTAGACCAAGCTAATTCTGAAATACCCGACGGTTCTAGCCGAGAAGCTAGTTGATTTAGCTGGTTCCCGTCAGCATTGATTGTGTAGAGTTTTTGATTGTTGAACTCTCCGGCGACGAAAGCAATAAATTTGCCATCCGGCGACCACGAAAGTTCGCCGTAGTTGCTGGGTTTTTGGGTGAGCTTCTTGGCTGTCCCCCGGTTAATGTCGAGCAGGTAGATATCTTGATGTTTGCCGCCAAAATCGCCCGGTTTATTGTAAAAGTAAGCAATACGGCTGCTGTCGGGCGACCAAAATAGTTTGACGTTGTAAACCTCATGTTGCGGGTTGTTTGTCAAATTTTTGAGGTTGGTTCCATCGGCATTAATTGTGTAAATTTGCTGTTTCGGATAAGCGCCGAACAGGAAAGCAATTTTCGTGAGATCTGGGGACCAAACAAGTTGACTTCCGCCGGAAATATACTCGCCGGAACTTTTAGTTAGTTTTGTCACTTCCGAACCGTCGGCATTCATTTTGTAGATATATTTATCCTTGACAAATGCTACCTGCTGGGCGTCCGGCGAAAGGTAAAATTGCGATGAAATTTCCGTTTTAAGTGGACTTCCTCCTACTTGCAAATTCCGAACTAATTTAGTTCCTTTAATGCCAGCAGTGTCGCTTATATAAAGTGACTGACTGCCGGGAGTATCAGATGTAAAACCGTCGCAAGAACGGGCAAAAACAAGTTTCTGGCTGTTGGAAAACCAAGCTATTTCAAAATTAGCCGCTTTGCAAGCATCCCCAGCAAACTGTTTAGTTAGTCGGGAACCGTCAGCATTAACTGTATAGATGTCGGTGTCTCCACTCACGAAAGCCAACCGCTGGCCGTTGGGCGACCAAACTAAGGTAGGGCTAACATCTATATTGGGTGCAAGTTCGCGGCGGGAGGAACTGCTAGCATTGATGGCAAATAAATTGTTTCTCACCTCGCTGCCGCGCCTCTGGAGGGCGATAAACGCCAGTATCCTTGGTGTTGCTGCGGTTGTGGGAGGGCTATGAACGCTCAAAAACAAGCTGATTGAGAGTATTAGGGAGATGAGGGCGATCGCCCTGATGCGGCATAATTTATTGAAGCTGAAAAGTTGCAAAATTTCCAACAAGCTTTTCCGGGGCGCGCAAGATGCCCACCCCGCACTCCACTTAAACTTTTGTGTAACAGGCTTTTGTGGAACGGGCATCTTGCCTGTTCCATATCTCAGCGGGAAATGCAAGTTAAAACGCATTTTATCGATTCTTCTGCTAATTTTTAAAGTGTTTGTCTGTCTATATGCCGCGACAGCCTCAAACTCTGTTTAATTCTGCCAATAATTAGCTCGAACATTTTTTTGCGGGACGGATTCTTGCTGCTGGGCGGCATCCCTAACTCGCAACACATCAAGTTCAAGTCAGTTGCACTCATTGCCAACAACTTTTGCCTCACCTCTTCTTCATTACCATTCTTAGCTTGTAAACGCAGTTCTTCATAAACTTCGAGAACATTGGCAGCCGATAAATTAGCAGGTTTCTTAACATCAGCACCCCTGGGAATATCCGAAGTTTTTGAGCCTGCAGAAATCACTCCCCGCTTGACTTGAGTCTCAAGCCGGGTTAATTTTCGAGCAACGTCCCGCAAGATTTCCTTAAGTTCGCCAATTTCCTCAACTAACCCCCCGCTTTCTTGTTCGGAAGCAGCCAAAATTTCTTTTTTAATCATTTCAGATACTCCTCACACTCGCGCCAGAGTTTTTCAAATTCTCTAACTAATTCTCGCGGCAGTTCTCCCTCATTAATCGCGCGTTTTAGCCCGACGCTTTCCCGAATCGTCGATTCTAAGAATCTAACTTCTATGTGATTATCTTTTGAGATCTCATCGCAAAGTCTCTTTACTTCTCTCATGTAAAACTGAACTTCATTTGTCAGCAATCCTCCATAGATTTTAGCTTTATTCATAAACACTGCAATTTTGGGAAACGGATAAGGCTCAATCCGTTTCTGGAGCGAGTTTAAAACTAAACTCAATCCCCTAGAACCAAAATAATCGGGATTGACGGGAATCAATATTAAGTCGCAGCAAGAGAGTACGCTGTAGGTGAGGAGACTGAAGGAAGGCGAACAGTCAAAAAGCATCAAGTCGTATTTGGGGAGATTGGCAGAGTTGGCGATTTTGCCGATGAATCTGCGGATGAAGTCTTTAACACTTTTTCCCTCAAATCCATCGATATCCAACCAATACAATTCTTCAACTGAAGGGACAAAATGCAACTGTTCGTCAATCTGATAAATGGTGTCGAAACCCACGGGAAATTTAAAGTTATGTCCGGCTTTTTTAAAGACTTCTAAAGCGTCGTAAATTGTAAGTCTATGCTTGATAGATTGTTCGTACCACTTACCAAACTTGTCATCTAAATGACCTGTATTTTCGTTAAGTCCGATCGCCTCTGTGAGCGACATTTGCGGATCTAAGTCTAACATCAAGACTTCTAAGTCGGTTCCTTGGGATATAATATTTCCTAGACTCCAAGTGACGGTGGTCTTTCCGACACCGCCTTTGAAGTTGATTACGGCTATTGATTTAGGACTCATGGCTAGTTTTGTTTGGATTTTGCTCAAATATAAATTAAAACATATTGTGTGACTTAGTTCAGCGCGCGATCGCCCACGAGAAGCCCGAGCTGCCAATTGACATGAAAGGCAAATTATGATAAAAAATATATAATAAAATAAATAGCACCTTATGTCAAATCAACTAACTCATTTGCAAATAAAAAATTTTCGCTCCCTAGCAGATGTAAAAATTCAAATCAACCCTCTCAACATTATCTTCGGTCCTAATGGAGCTGGAAAAACTACATTACTCGATACCATCTGGTTTGTGCGAGACTGTGCCATCAGGGGTGTTGATTTAGCTTCTTCTGAGAGAGATCATGGGATTGGTCTGCTGTGGGATGCAGCCGATGAGGGGGAAAATATATCAATCAAAATTGTAACCCCATGGGGTGAATACGAAGTTTCATTTGGTTATTCTTCAGGTAGAATCGAACCTTTTGCGGGAGAAAAGCTTTTTTCCGATGGTGATAATCAATTGATTGTTCGCATTATAGGCAGTGACAAAGCTCAGGTTTATCGTACAGACCTGCAAGAATTAGAATTCATTACACTCAGAGAACCAGAGAAATTAGCCCTAAGCCGATATGTAGCATTTGAGAATAGCGAACCCGCTGCCTCTAACATAGACAACTTATTGCGCGTTGTTCGCAACTATAACTCCCGGTCAGCTTCTTTGTTCAAGATAAAGCGATTTGGTTCAGAATCTGATTCTGGAGAGCGATTACAAGACAGGTGCGATAATTTATGGTCAGTTTTGCGGAATTTACATGATAAGCGAGTCATTGATGAACGGTACGATACAATCATCAGTTTCATGCAAGAGAGCTTTCCAGCTTTTGATAATCTGTTTTTTGAACAAACAGGTCGATACACAGTCTATGGCAACTTTTTAGAAAAAGGACGGCGCAAACCAATTCGATCCTCAGGAGTATCTGACGGTCATCTCCAGATGCTGATTAATCTCACAGCTTTGTTTTCTGAAGGACAAAATCGTTATGCACTAATTTTATTTGATGAGCCTGAAATCTCGCTTCATCCTTGGGCTTTAGCTGTTTTTGCTAAAGCTGTCAAACTCGCTACTGAAAAATGGAACAAGCAGGTTTTTATTGCGACTCATTCACCTGTATTAATTAGTCAATTTGAACCAGAAAATATTTTGACTGCGGAACTTGACAAGGAAGGAAAAACCGTCCTCAAAAGGATCAGTGAGATAGAAGGTATCCAAGATTTACTAGAAGACTATGCTACTGGATCGCTATATATGGCTGAGATGATTGCGCCTCAAAGTAAATCTCCATTAGAGGTAGCAAGTTAATGAATAGTCACGATACTACGAGTGACCAGCAATGTTATTTTTTCAAGTTTGGATTGCTGGTAACAGGAGAAACGGAACAGGAACACATTCCCAAGTTATTTAAAACTCTGATGGAATTGGGTATTTGCTCTTTTCAAGTTATTCGCAAGGTTGAGCAGCTAGGCGTAAGAACTTCAGAGAAAAGACTTAAGATGGTTGAAACGGGTAAAGACATTCCTAAGATGGTTGGAACTGGTAAAGACATTCCTGATAAGGATACTGTAAGAATTGGATTCCCAGCAAGGGTTTACTTACAAACGCCATGTACTTATGTCCTGCTACTGGATGACCTAGAATCCGCTCGAACCCATCAAGCACCACAAATTTTTGAGCGATACCGAAATGTACTTGATAAGATTTTGCTCGACCAAAAACACCGTGCTTCAGTCCACTTTTTAGTAAATATGCTAGAAGCATACTACTTCGCTGATGCTGCTACCGTCAATGCAGTATTAGGAACCAGCTTAAACGATTACGAGGGAGATGTGGAAACGATTCCCCATCCCAAAAATAAACTAAAACAGATATATTCTGGATTTAAAGAAAAGGAACACGGCTGCCAAATTCTCGATCGACTTGATGTTGAAAAAGTTTTATCCGATCCGAATACTTGTGCTTCTCTGAGAACCTTATTTGCATGGTGTTTAAAGGCTTTGGGGCAAATACCTACCGATAAATATCAGCTTCTAAGTGGAAAATTAAGTGAAATAACCAAAGCACAATTGGATAATATATAATTTTTTAAATTCTGGCAGGTTTTTATTCCCGATAAAACGTAAGGTGCGCAATGCGCACCCTACAAGCTTTTTTAGCGTTTCACCAGTAAGGTGCCCATTGCGCACCCTACAAGTTGTTTTAGCGTTTGACCAACTTCTTAGAAACCTTCCGCAAGCGAATTGATTTCGGTGTTACTTCCACCAATTCATCCTGACCGATGTACTCCAAAGCGCGCTCCAAACTCATGTCGATCGGCGCTTGCAATTGCACCAATTCTTCACCGCCAGAAGCGCGGTGGTTTGTCAACTGCTTCGACTTGCAAATATTCAACTCCATATCTTGATTTCGGTTGCTTTCTCCGATAATCATTCCTCTGTAAACCTTGGTACCGGGGGTAATGAAAAATACGCCGCGGTCTTCAGCATTTTGCAGGGAGTAATAGGTCGCAACTCCTTCTTCAAAAGAAATCAATACTCCGTTGCGGCGGGCAACAATTTCTCCGCTGAGGGGGCGATAATCGAGGAAGCTGTGATTCATAATTCCAGCGCCGCGAGTCAAGCGCATAAACTCGCCTCGGAACCCGATCAAACCGCGGGCGGGAACTGAAAATTCTACTTGCGTGCGGCCGGTGCTGCTGACGTGCATATCTTGCATTTCTGCTTTCCGCTGACCGAGGCGTTCGATGCAGCCGCCGACTGCTTCTTCGGGTACGTCTAACACCAAACATTCATAGGGTTCGCACGGAGTTCCGCCGACTTCGCGGTAGATTACTTGCGGCTGGGATACTTGGAATTCGTATCCTTCGCGGCGCATATTTTCGATCAGGATGCCGAGGTGAAGTTCGCCGCGACCTGATACGAGGAATTTGTCGGGAGAGTCGGTTTCTTCGACGCGCAAGGCGACGTTTGTTTCCAGTTCTCGCATTAGTCGATCGCGAATTTGCCGAGATGTCACCAAACTTCCTTCTTGACCGCAGAACGGCGAATCGTTCACCGAGAAAGTCATTTGCAAAGTCGGTTCGTCTACCTTGATTAAAGGCAGCGCTTGCGGGTCGTTCGGACAAGTAATTGTTTCGCCAATATAGGCATCAGCAAAACCGGCAACCGCGACAATATTACCAGCAGAAGATTCTTGGATATCAATCCGTTTCAGGCCTTCAAAGCCCATCAATTTGCTGATTTTAGATTTGACAAGCGCGCCGCTTTCTGTGATTAAGACTGCTTGTTGACCGACTCTAATTGTGCCGTTGTGGATGCGGCCGATGACAATGCGACCCACGTATTCGGAATAATCCAAAGTGGTGACTTGCAGTTGCAGCGGTTTGTTGGGGTCGCCTACGGGGGGCGGTACGTGGTCTAGGATTTCTTCAAACAGCGGTTTCATGTCCACTGCTTCCTCGTCCAAAGTTTTTTTAGCAGTACCGTTGAGTCCGGAACCGAAAAGATAGGGGAATTCGCATTGATCGTCGTCGGCGCCGAGTTCTAAGAACAAGTCTAAAACTTTATCAATAGCTTTGTGGGGGTCTGCTTGGGGTCGATCGATCTTATTCACAAAGACGATCGGGCGCAGTCCTTTTTCTAGGGCTTTTTTGAGCACGAACCGGGTTTGCGGCATCGGGCCTTCGTTGGCGTCTACGATCAGCAGACAGCCGTCAACCATGCCGAGAACTCGTTCGACTTCGCCTCCAAAGTCCGCGTGTCCGGGGGTATCGACGATGTTGATCAGGGTTTCTCCGTACCTGACAGCGGTATTTTTGGACAGGATGGTAATGCCGCGCTCGCGCTCGATATCATTGGAGTCCATGACGCAATCTGGGATTTCTTCCCCTTCGCGGAAGATCCCGGACTGTCTGAGGAGAGCGTCCACAAGGGTGGTTTTGCCGTGATCGACGTGAGCAATGATAGCGACGTTGCGAATGGGAAGACTCATAATGCGTCTGGGACGTTAAACGGATTTAACTAAAGATTTCTTAATAATTGTAGCGCATGAAGTCAAGGGCCGATCGGGGCGGCTTTCAGATTGGACTGCGATCGTCGCTAAAATCAAGATTATGGAAGCGTAACCGAGAGAAATTGAGCGTTAAACTACCCCTGACGGCAGAGTTCCTTTCGATCGGCGATGTTGAGGTGGCCCAGGTCAAGAGGGTTCGATAGGGGGCGATCGCCGGTATTAAGATGAGGGTGCAAGTACGATCGACTTTATGGAAGTACAACCCAGAGATATTCAGCGTTACAGTACGCCAGACGGCAAAGTTCCTTTCTCGGAGTGGTTAGACTCCCTGCGGGAGCTCAAGGCAAAATTTAAGATTGAGCGGCGACTCGATCGAGTTGGGACTGGAAATTTCGGAGATTATCGAGCAGTCGGAGAAGGTGTCTATGAGTTGAGGATAAATTACGGCCCCGGCTATCGGGTCTATTTTGGACAAGTAGAAGAAACAATTGTACTTTTGTTGATAGGCGGGGATAAAAGCACTCAAGAACAAGATATCCGCAAGGCTAAAACATACTGGACAGATTACAGGAGTTAAGACAATGACAATGCCTAAGAGCTTACCTTATCACCCCTATAAAATTTCAAATCTCAAAGATCCGGCATATTCTGCTGGCTATCTCACAGAGATTTTTGAGGAAGAAGCCGGCGATTTGGAATTAGGAATAATGCGAAAAGCGCTCAGAGATGTATTTGAGGCTCTGGGCGAACCAAATATGTCTGCTGAAGATGCTAAATTGCATTTGGAAAAATTAGATGTTTTGTTGTCGGGAGAAGGAAGTGCGACAATTTATGCTTTAGCAAGTTGGCTGAATGCTCTGGGATTGAAGTTAACTGTTGCGGTTGATGAAGGGGATAAAGGGGAAGAGAAAGATTCTGTTAGTGCTGCTGAATTGGCGGAAGTTGGTAATATTTGATTTGGGGCGATCGAGCTTTAAGCTATTAATTAGACCTTGACGGCGCTCGAATGCCGATCGCTCAAGGAAGTAGCCGATCGCTCTGGAGTATCCTACAATACTGTTAAAAGTTATGCCCATCGCCCGGCATGGCAATGGCTGACATCGGTGCCCTGCTAAAATTGGCCCGGACGTTTGATGTGTCGATCGAAGAATTGTTGGATTTTGTCAATTTGTAACAAATTACACTTAAAATAAACCAGCGCCCCCAGCGCCAACCAGTTCGACCTCGCAGGGACGATCGACTGTGGGCCCAAGCAACAGATACGAGAGTTGGCGGATGGGACGGGGCGAAGTCAGAAAGAGATGATATATTCTCAGCGCCAATTGTAGCTGTTCGATCGCCCATATCGGTCTACAATTTGTAACGTTGAGCCTTATTGAAGTGCAGGAGTGGAGCTGGCTTGGATAACGCTAGTCTGTCGAGAAAACCCCCGCAAGCCTCGGAGCTTGTCGCCGACGAAATTCCAGAAGCAGTGCGAGACCATCCATACCCAGAAGCAGGGCAGAGTCAGTCCAAGAAAAAAGGGCTGATTTGGAAACTGCTAGGCTTGGCAGCCTTAGCCTGTGGGGTCAGCATCTGGCTGCACCTCAACTTTAACTTGTTCCCAGCCACCAGTCAGGCAGAGCAAACTCAACAAAACCCAGCACCGGTGAGTTCGCCGTCTGCATCGGTCGCGAGTCCAGCTACCAACCCCAAAGCCACCGCCCCCGCAATCCCAGAAAACCTGCTGGGACACTTGCCGTACCCAGAAGCACCAGCCAATGACTTGGTAAGCGTCACCCCCGAGGGTAGCGTCAAACTTCGCACCTCAGCAGCAGCAAAATATCAGGAAATGGCCAACGCCGCAGCGGCATCAGGCATCTACTTTGCTCCCATATCCGGCTTTCGCTCCCTGCAAGACCAACAGCACGTATTTTTTGACGTGAAAGCCGAACGCAGGCAAAACGCCAGCAAGCGAGCCGAAGTCAGCGCCCCTCCTGGTTACAGCGAACACCATACCGGTTACGCCATCGACATCGGCGACGGCAGCGCCCCGGATACCAACCTCAGTCCCAGTTTTGAAAATACTCAAGCATTCAAATGGCTAGAAGCCAACGCCGTCACCTTCAGCTTTGAAATGTCCTTCCCCAAAAACAATCGCCAAGGCGTCAGTTACGAGCCTTGGCACTGGCGGTTTGTGGGCGACAAGCAAAGCCTCGAAACTTTCTACAAAGCTCATTCCATGAAAAAGTAGAAGGAAGTTCGGCAACGAGCAATAATGTACGGGATTTAACGAATTTAACGGATAGATGTTGAGAGAATGAAGTCAAGCGTGAAGATTTCCCTACCACTCCCCCACTCCCCCACTCTCCCACTCTCCCACTCTCCCACTCTTGCACTCTTCCACTCCCCCCCACCCCCCCACTCCGTTGAGCCAAACTTGTGATTGCAATCTATCCAGGCAGCTTTGACCCGATTACCTTCGGTCACGCAGACATTATTGAGCGGGGCTGCAAACTGTTCGATCGGGTAATTGTTACGGTAGTCAGAAACCCCAGCAAAACCCCTCTGTTCACCGTAGAGGAACGGATCGAGCAGATCCAGCGCTCTACTCAACACTTGCCAAACGTAGAAGTAGACAGTTTTGAAGGTTTGACAGTAAACTATGCTAAGATTCGACAAGCCAAAGTGCTGCTGCGGGGGCTCCGGGTATTAACAGATTTTGAAATGGAACTCCAGATGGCCCACACCAATAAAACCCTTCTGGGCGAAATTGAAACAGTTTTTTTGGCAACTTCTAACGAGTACAGCTTTTTAAGTAGTAGTGTAGTTAAAGAAATAGCCAAGTTTGGTGGCTCCGTAGATCATCTTGTTCCGAAACACGTCGCCCTAGATATTTACAAATGTTACGCCAGCAGGAACCAACTCGCATCGAACCCGATAGTAACGGCCTCCGCACTGAGAATGAATCACCTCAGAACACAGCCGCCTTCGGAGACCCCACCCGAACCGCAGGAGTAGACATCCAGCGGGAATTGAACCGGCTTGAGGAAATTGTTCTCGACAGTCCGCGAATTCCCATGACCAGACGCACTCTGGTGGATGAAGAACAGTTGCTCGATCAGTTAGACTTGGTGAGGCTAAATTTGCCGATCGCCTTTCAGGAAGCCGAGACGATCATCCGGCACAAGGACGACTTGCTTCAAGAAGCGGAACTTTACGCTCAGGAAGTGATAGAAGCAGCAGAACAGCGAGCTGCAGAACTTTTAAACGATATGGGCCTGCTCCAGCAGGCGAAGATAGAAGCAGATCAGTTGCGGCAGCAAGTTTTGCTCGACTGCGAGGCAATTCAGCAGGCCACGCTGGCGGAAGTGGAACAAATTCGCTACCAGGCTCAAGAGGAATTGGAAGAGATGAGAGTCAGGGCGATGGCTGAATGCGAGGAAATTCAAAACGGAGCCGACGATTATGCTGACCAAGTGCTAGATAATATCGAACACAAGCTGAGCGATATGCTGCGCGTGATCCGCAACGGGCGCGATCGGTTGGATAGTGTTTCTGCCTCGCACATCCATCACAGCAACGGTTAGCCCGCAGTTAACTCATTGCTTGAAGACTTCTAAAAGTCTACCTAAATTAGGTAGACTTTTTTTCGCAATAGTCTCTATAGTCTTTATTCCTCAATCCCAGCACTCGGTGACTGATTTTTGCCGACATAAGTTTTGTGAAGAGAGGAGCAAATATAAAATTTTATGCTAGAGTTTGGTGAAAACCGATCGGACAAAAAATTCCTAATTGAATTCAAATTTTTACAATCTAATTGTTACCATGCAAAAAGTTTCTAATCGGTTCGCTGAATTTGATTTGATCCGAGCTTTAGCGATCGTCAGTGTTGTGATTACTCATGCTGGGTTCTTCACATTTCGCGATCGCAGAATTTTATTTGTGGCGATCGATACATTTCAACTGTTCTGCGTACCTGCATTTTTACTGTTGAGCGGTTTTTTTCTCACCAACAAACTGGAAAATCAAAATAATCCCGGACTGGTAGTTAAAAAAAGACTGTCAAAAATTCTACCCCCTTATCTGTTTTGGTCAGTAGCTGCGTACATCTTAAATAATTTGGGAGAACTCCAAAAATTTGATTTACTTTCATTACTCAGAGATATCTTGACGGGTTCAGTGATGCCTCCTTATTACTTCATCGTTGTGATTGTTCAATGCTACGGCTGGTGGTGGCTTCTGGTGAAATTAAGATTTTTAGAATCCAGAAAAGTTTTGGCTTTGGGCTTAACAATTCAAACAATTTTTACAATCTTCTTCTACTTAACCGCTTTCCAATACATATCAATACCTCTACCTTTGATGGAGCGCTGGATTTTCAGTTGGATTTTGCCATTTTCAACAGGTCTATTTTTGGGCAGATCGTATGACAGAATTCAACCCGTTCTCGAACGGAACAAAATACCAATTTTAGGGGCAACGATTTTTGTTTATCTCGCTAGCATTTGGGAATATTACCTGATAAGTGGAGTTAATTCGGAGGCATGGTTTCTCCGATCGTTTTTTAAACTATCTGCTCAAGGATACGCAATTTTGTTCGTATTATCGATCCTCGCATTTTCTAAGAGTATCGCACTTCCCAGTAGAGTATCGGGGTTAGTCAAAATATTTGCTGCTTATTCATTCCCTATATATCTTCTGGATTCGACAGTAATGAAATATGTGTTGTTACTGTTTTATAAGTTTATTGACCCGGTAAATCCCCTGCTGAAGCTCGGCTTTTTAGTGACGGGGACTTTGTTAGGTTGTTGGGCGATTATTTACCTCTTGGAAAAAGTTTTGCCCAAAAATTACAGGCAGTACATTTTGGGAATTTAATCAAATTTTGTGTTTCAGCGGATGTCTTCATAAAACTGCTTGAGATACCTTGGGGAAACGCCAAAACCCCACAAAAAACCAATCGAAAGATAGATCGCAATAGCTTTAAATTCACCCCAACTCGCAACTCGACGATCGCTACTTTCCACTACCCGATTGACTAACTTAAGTCTCCCCAGTCGCACTAACTTCAAACACAAATCCGCTTCCTCCATAATTGGCAGCGCAGTATCGAAACCCTCGCATTCCCAAAAATCGGTACGGCGGCAAAAAATAACTTGGTCGCCAAACAGCAGGCGCAATCCTTTAAAAAATAAATGAGGTCGAAATAACAGCGGCGCGTAATAAGTTTTTAGGTAATTGTGGAGGGAAAAACCCCATCTTGTTTGCTGCGAACCAGCCATCAGAGATATAAATCCACCGCCCGCTATTTCGGCATCGGACAATGTTTTCTGGATGACTGCTACAATGTCGTCGGGAACTAAAGTATCGGCGTGGAGAAAGCACAAAATTTCGCCGGTGGCGATTTGAGCACCTAAGTTCATTTGCACGGAACGTCCGGCTGTACTGCTAGAAATAACGCGGGTGGCGGCGGAAAGTGCGATCGCCGCTGTTTCGTCTTGACTGCCGCCGTCTACCACTAATACTTCCCAAGCCGGAGGATTGAGAATGCTGAGTTGGCGGAGGGTGCGTTCCAGACAAGTCGCTTCGTTGAGGGCTGGGATGATAATAGAAACGCGATCCATTTCGTTTAAATTTGTGCCAGAGATATTATAATAAAAAACTGTGGCGATTCACAAATAACGAGAAAATAAAACTTATGCGCGCGGATTCAGAAACGCGGTGTCTGCCTGCGAACTTGTCATGAAACCTCAGATTGTTCACATGAATTAGGTTTCTTGGCGTCCTATAAAATCAAGCAAAAGTGCAATCGCAATCTATATTTTCCACTAATCATGACTGACAAAATCGTGCACAGAACAAAAGTAAAAAATGATTTAAAATTTTATGATGAAAATGCAGATAATTGGTGGGACGAGAATGCTAAAATTTATGCTTTATACCATCTAAACAAACCCAGATTTGAGTTTTTCGACAGATACGCGACTAATTGGCATGGGCTGAAAACCTTAGATGTCGGGTGCGGCGGCGGCTTTTCTTGCGAGTTTATGGCCCAGAGAGGTGCTATTGTTTCTGGAATAGATCGATCGCACAAATGTATTGTAGCCGCTCAAAATCACGCAGTTACCAGCGGTTTTGAGATTGACTACAGGCAAGGTTTTGCGGAAAATATGCCCTACGACGACAATACCTTTGATGTTGCAATCTGCGTGGATGTTTTGGAACACGTGGCCGATTACAAAAAAGTTGTGTCTGAGGTTCACAGGATTCTCAAGCCTGGGGGACTGTTCTTTTTTGATACAATTAACCGAACTTTTTCCTCGCAAATTGTGATGATTGGACTGATGGAAAATATTTTGCAGGAGATTAGGCGGGGCGTTCACGATTGGGAAAAATTTATTACCCCGGAGGAACTATCTTTGGTAATGCAGGATATTGGTTTTGGCAAGATTGAAATTAAAGGTTTCGATCTGTTTGGAGAAATGGGCGCTATTTTAGCCGAGATGCACGGGTTTTGGGAAGATTTTACACGCGGAAAGCAGGTGTTTCCTTCCGTCGGTATTTTCAAACAAGTATTTCAAACTATAAAATATAATCTAGCTAGCTATGTTGATTACAAAAAGTCTGGCTTGTTTAAAATTAAAATTAATGAGGATACGTCGATTATGTATGTTGGCGTAGGGGCGAAGAATTAGTTAGTTAATTGTTGATTGTTGTCATTAGGGGCGAGTTTGAAACGGATTTTGGCGATCGACAAATCCAGCTAAAACCCGCCTCTATTGCATTTTGTAGGGTACGCACACAGCGGTACACCTTGCCCTGTTGAGTGCAATACACATATTCCGCAGGCACGGCGCCGTATCCTTACTGTATTGCGGACAATTGAGAATTGCTACATTGGCGATCGCACTACAAACCTAATTTCCCGAACTAACTGCAAATAATTAGCAAGTAATTTTAAACTTCAGCCATCGGCTTTCTCAGTTCTATAACCCAAAAATACCGCCCAGCCTCCATTTCGGGCTGCGTTCGCTGAGCGTAAACCCAGCCAGATCACCTTTTGTAACAAATCTTAATATTAAATGCTTGACAATCTATGTAAATAGCATGGTAGCTTATTGAATATTAATTGCAATAACGGCCGGAAGTTAACAGTACCTGGAGTTCAATCACCGTGACAGCAGCAATAGTTTCCGCGTCAGCCTCGCGAATCAGCGACGGACAACCCGCCTACAGCCAAAAACTGATGAGTTTGGGTAGAAATTGCGAAATACCTGACCTCGATAACTCCAAAGATCTAACCCTCGCCGTCTTAGAAGGAGTGGGAACTCTGGCGGTGTGCGATCGAACAGTCACTTTAAAACCGGGAGTATTTGTGTTTGTACCCGCCGGCATCCCGCGCAGTCTAAAAGTACAAACGACGCTAAATTTGTTACTAATTGACTGCGAAGCCGACCCCGATATGAGCGAGTCAGTTTGGTCGATCAATTTTTAACTTTAACCCGATGAAAAAACACTGTCCTTGCTGCCTTGACTCCCTAATTTCTCAGGTTTGCCACAACCGCGTCTACTGTTTTTGTCTGAATTGCAGGCAGGAAATGCCAAATCCTGACTCAAAAGAAATAAATTTTAAACACTGTCAAGTTTCACATTCGGAGTAAAAATGTCAAAAGGAATTGGTCTTTTCTACGGAACTACAACAGGGAAAACTGAGTCTGTAGCTGAAATGATTCGGGATGAATTTGGCGGCGATACAGTCACCTTACACGAGATCGGCAGCGTTGAAAATGATGCTTTTGCCGAATATGAATGTCTGATTATCGCTTGTCCCACTTGGAATATCGGCGAACTGCAAAGCGACTGGGAAGGTTTTTTTAATGAACTAGATGATATTGATTTTAGTGGGAAAAAAGTAGCTTATGTGGGAACTGGCGACCAAGAAGGCTACCCGGATAATTTTATGGATGCCATGGGGATTCTGGCTGAAAAAATTTCCGAACAGGGCGGCGAAACAGTCGGTTATTGGCCGATAGATGGCTATGAGTTTAATGAATCTAAAGCAGTCGTTAATGGCAAGTTTTTGGGTCTTGCTATTGATGAAGACAACCAATCAGATCTGACGGAATCTCGCATCAAATCTTGGGTATCTCAACTCAAGAAAGAATTTAGCTTGTAGACTGAACGGTAGCAGGGTGAGTTGTGTAATTAAATGATATTAGGCAATCAAAATTACGGACTCAACCCGCCCCGAAAATCTAGCAGATCAATTATTATTGTTAATCAGTCGCTCTTAAACTGAAAATAGATGAAATTTAGTTCAGATGACGTACTTTGGTTAAGTGTAAGTCCGAGTTTGCAATTCTTCGATCGCTCGCTGCTTTCCTACTTAAATGATTCTGTACCAGTGCAAATATGGGAATACCAACAAACTGAAGACGAAGCTTGCTCTTTAGATATGGCTGTTGAACTTTTGCACGATTTTTTAACAGTCCGCGATCGCCCAATTCATCTAATAGGCCACAGTACCAGCGGATTAGTCGGTTTAATGTATGCGCGCCGCTATCCTCACAAAGTAAGTTCTTTGGGGCTTTTATCTGTCGGTTTGCCATCTGCTATTAATTGGCAAGCACATTACTATACGTATCTTTCAGCTTTTCCCTGGAGCCGCCAACAAGTTTTGAATCAAATAGTAGGCGATATGCTGGGATGCCAAAATCAAATTATCAATCAAAAATTCATATCATATTTTGAGGATGACTTAGCCTGTTCTCCGTGTCCTCACTCCTTATTTAGGATTAGTAATCCCCGCGACAGAGGTGTAGAAGTACCTTTGTTAATATGCAGCAGCAAAACAGATTTTCTGGTATCTCCTGTTGTGATGCGTCGCTGGTCGGAATTTCTAAAAAAAGGCGATAGGCTTTGGGAATGTCAAGACGGCAGGCATTTCTTTCACCACTTTTATCCAGAACAAGTGGGCGAAGAAATACTGAATTTTTGGCTATCTGTACACAGCCACCAAGCAATTTTAAATTTTAAATTTTAGGTGAAGCTTGCTATTCATTGTTCAATTTATTGAGGCTTTATGTGGCAAAAACTAGATTAATTGCGGTAATTCCGGGAATTTTTCCATGCCTGCTTCTAGTTTTTTGGCGCAGTTGTCTCAGTTGATTCTGCCAATATTAGTTGCGAGGGTTTTGAGGCATGGAGTTTGAGTGATCGTCAATATTCTCTTGAGATTTTAGAATAATTTTAAAAATAATCAGTACTAGACGCATAAATGCCGGTTTGTTCACGTAATTTGGTCGTATACGCTCGAAAGTGACAGCGAGAGACTGGGTTTTTTTGGGAAGCGCGCGATCGCGAACTGATTATTTAACATACAGCAGATGCCACGTTTATCAAGTACACCCGCCTCTGGCTTCCCGTAGGGACACGGCACTGCCGTATCTCTACCTCTGCTATGTACCTCACTTACGGCAAAAAGTGCTTTATATTCAGATGTTTGAGTAAATGGTATACTAATTTTATTAGATTTGTTAATCAGTTTTGTTTGAATGAACCGCAGAGGTGCTGTTGACGCAGAGGAAGGTAATAGTAGATTAAACAGCAATTATTAGCAACGATTATAAAATATATTAACATCAGGTTAAGAAACTCAACCTTAGCCTGGGCAGAGGCATACTAAGTATCGATCGCATTTTAATGGCTCGATCGCCCCAACCCCTAAAATAGCGATCGAGCAAACATATATACTTAAATCTTAGGGTGAGTGCAGGGACACTGCCACTACCAAGTCACAATTTATCAAGAATTATGCCAGCAAGCTTTCTCCCAAAATCGATCGCACAGCTAACAGAATCGACCTCAATTGCTTTAGCGCAAAGCATTCAACGAGAGGCAATTACAACTCCCCTATCTTCTGGACCAATTGCCACAACCTACGTGCGCCAAGGCAGGGGAAACACCCCTATTGTGCTAATTCACGGCTTTGACAGTTCCCTGTTTGAATTCCGTCGCCTGTTGCCGTTGCTGGCTGCCGAAAATGAAACTTGGGCGGTTGATTTGTTGGGTTTTGGCTTTACAGAAAGAGTGGCGGGTTTGGCATTCAGTCAAAAGGCGATCGCCACTCACTTCTACTATTTCTGGAAAACGCTAATTTCGCAGCCTGTAATCTTAGTCGGTGCTTCCATGGGAGGTGCCGCAGCAATTGATTTCACCCTCACTCATCCCGAAGCTGTCAAAAAATTGGTGTTAATCGACAGTGCAGGTTTTGCCGCCACTTCTAATAAGGGAAAATTTCTCATTCCTCCCTTAGGATATTTGGCAACTTCATTTTTGCGAAATCCCAAAATCCGTCAGCGAATTAGTATCAATGCTTATTTCGATAAAAAATTTGCTTCTCTAGACGCTCAAACTTGCGCTGCTTTGCACTTAGAAATGCCCAACTGGAATCAAGCTTTAATTGCGTTTACAAAAAGCGGCGGTTACGGAGGTTTTCGGGATAAATTGTCGCACATTCAGCAGCAGACGCTGATTTTGTGGGGAAAACAAGACCGCATTTTGGGGACGGCAGATGCGGAAAAGTTTGCAAGGGCGATCGGCAATTCTCAACTAATTTGGATACCCGACTGCGGCCACGTTCCCCACTTAGAAAAGGCAGAGATTACGGCGCAGCATATTTTAGAATTCATAAATAAAAGCGGACTCACGCCAAACATTTAAACGTAAGGTGCGCTGCGGCGCACCTTACATATATGTTTTATCTTCCGCATTTGGTATGTATAGTTTGATGTCAAACAGACAGGTGTCAAACTTTCGGCAAATACTTTTGTACGATCGTCCATCCAGTGATCGACACAGCCACAAATCCCCCAAACAAAGCCAAATTAGTGCTGATGTGCAGGGGACGCGCCCAAGGGTGTTTAGGCCCAATTTGCAGACCGCTTCCAACAGAAATCAATACCAAAGCAACAACAGCTAATCCCGCCGGTAAATGAGCCGAGTGACCCAAATTGCCGTAGTATCCCAGGGTACCGACTACACCAATTCCCAGCAGTAAAATTACCAAAGTTGCCATCCCCGCACCAGTCGCCAAATGAAAGGGACGCAGCCACTTTGGGCGCTGCTGTTTGGTACTGCGGGCGGCAAACATCCAGGTTCCTGTAACGGCCAGCAACAGGTAAGCTAACAGGGAAACACCCATTGACCAAGCCGCTATTTTCCACAACCACAAGAAAGAAGGCAGATTCATGATTTAAATCCCTAATTAGGATTTTCCACAAAAGGTTTCTTTCCGATTTTACCTGGACTTGAAAGCAAAAATAAATGATTTTGAGAGAAAGTGCGATCGGACTATCCGCAGCTTGCATCTATCTTGCCTTGAAGTCAAACACAATTTTTCTCCTAATCAGCTTAATTGACGCTAGAGATTGGTAGCTAACCTTTTTAGGAGCCACCTTCCCATTCTAGCTTTCTGCTTTTGCTCTCAATGAAAGGCATTTTATAATACCCTAATTTTTGTTCTAAAATTAACCGGAAAAAAGGCAGACCTTCTATCAAATATCTTTTCCACAACCTTCTCGGTTCACTTAACAGTCGGTACGCCCATTCTATGCCGACTTCGCTCATCCATTTGGGAGCTCTTGCTTTGCAACCAGCTTCAAAATCAATGGTTGCACCTACGGCTAAGAAAATTTTGACGTGTGTTAATTTGCTCCTGTATTTAACCAGCCACTTCTCTTGCTTGGGCGCTCCCACTCCAATCGCCAGAACAGTCGCTCCTGATTTATTGATCGCGTCAATTATTGTTTCACATTCTTCCTCATTTTTTTCAAACCCAAAAGAAGGAGAAAGTGCTTCAACCACTATTTCTCTACCAATTTTTTGGTTAATTTTTTCCTGGGCTTTCTTAGCAATACCTTCAGCAGCTCCTAGCAAAAATATCTTAATCTTCTCGTTATCTTTGTGATACATATAAAATGCAGGGAACAAGTCGGAACCAGAAATCTTTTCTTTGAGAGGAGTACCCAAAAACTTGGAGGCATACATCAATATTTGACTGTCACAGACTCTATAAGTAGAGGTATTGTAAGCTTCATAGAAGTCGCGGTCATACTGCAACTTAATCAAGTGGTCTACATTGGGCGTAAATACGACACCACCTTCGCCGTCTAGTTTTTCAAACAACTCTGTGATGGAGAAGTTATCTATGGAGACATTCAATAAATTAACTGTTTTCATTTGTGATTTCCTTCCACCTTTTATATTAAACTACAACTCAAACACTCAAACTATTATAACCCACACTACAGCCTTGTGTTTTCACTACTTGGGCGTTTTGTCGGTGAATATACTTTTTTAAGTATATCCTCGTACACCCTACCTGTCCAGTCATGATTTTTAAAGATTGTGTAAAGACTCAGCTCTTTTTAGCAAAAAGTGTATAAAGCCAATTTGTGTTTGCAACCCGCAAAATGATGGTAATAAAAATACAATCCCGTGCTAAATATTTGCAGCATTATAAATCAGTGTAAAAAAAGTTACACTGATTTTGAGCAATTGACAAAGATAGCCCAACTCCCTAACTTTATTTGAGGAAAAAGCGGTAGATTTTAGAGTTTTTGTATGCAGCGAATGCAAGATATTTTCAACATAGAAGTGAAGCGGCGATCGCATCTCTGAAAATCATCCTGATTTTTGGTGAACCAGCGACTGTCTTCTTGGTGGCGAACTGGTTTTTTTGGTCTTAAGACTTTCGGGAGCTTTTAAGACCAGACCCGATATTCCTCCAGCAATCATCGCAAAAATCGGGTTAGTCATAGCGTTCAAAACACAGTCAAACACGTACATAGTTAAGGCTACTCCCAGGACGGCAGCCGGCGCTACTTTGGGATTAGACCAGGTTCTGGCGGGATACTTGAACACGCAAAAGACGATAACAGGAAGTAACAATGAAGAAAATAAACTAACTAAACCGACTGCACCGTTGACGCCAAATGCAATAATCCATAAGCTGTCGGTGACCGAAATATCTTTACCGGACTGGTCGTAAACGCGGTTTCCGCCGGAATCCCCCCAGCCAAAAAGAAAATTTTGCCGCGCTTTTTCCCCCAATATCTCTTCCATGTCAAATCTAAACTTCAGAGAGGCGGCTCGTTCTTCACCAAATATTGGAGTGATAAAGTCCATCACGTCTTTGCTCGAAAATTGACCCGATGCAGCTACGTACAGATAAAACACTATATATCCAATTATAAATAGCAGGGGCAAAGACGTGCGAAACCACTTGGCAGAAAATAATACGAGTAACGCCATTGCAAATAAACTGTAGGCACCAGTAGAACGGCACAGGAAAAAAGCGATAGTTAATATAATTGCTAAAGTCTTGATGTTGCGACCCTGAAACTTTTTGAGAGTCCCAGTTTGCCACAGCCAAACTGCGATTACAGCGGCTGTCATCATCCACAGGCCCACCATCAAACCGTGCTGCATAAATACTACCGGTCTCCATCCCCCCAAACGCCTTGCTTGACTCCAGTCCTCAAAAGCATTGACGCCGTAAATCATGAGGTGCAGAACTGGGCCCTTAACCCCTTCAATTAAAGTAAAAGGAATGTATGCCAACCCACCTGCAAAAATCCCGATCGCCAATTGTCGCAGCCCGTCTAAACTACCCACATACAAGCGTCCTAAAAAATAAGGCAGACCCCAAGTAACGATTTGGTTTAAAGTCGGAGAAATCGGGCTGCCGCCATTAGTAACTTGTGAAACAATTGGACACAAACAGCAAATTACCACTGGCACGTCCAGCCAACCCGGCTTAAAAGTGGTTATGCGCGCAGTATCGTAGACAATAGTCGCCAGCAAAATGCCATAGCAAGCTGCCGAGATTTTGGTATAAGGCGGCAATGAGCCGATGGGATACTCCGCTTGCGGCAAAAACAGCCACGCTCCAACAAAACTCATAATTACCGCTCGCTGAGGCGGAAACCTCACAAACAGGTAAAAAACGATTGGAATAAAGCCGAACATAGCAATTGGGATTAATGCAACCATAGGTCTTTTTTGGCAGTAAAATTGTTGAAAGAAAACACAATTTGCCCCCTAAAAATTCTCAAAAACGATCGCGCAACCCCAATCTTTTAAATCTACCTCAATTTTAGGCCTTGTCAGCTAATTGTGGCTGACGTTTCACAGCAGCGTACAGTGCAGCCTCGAAGAGATCGGTTGCATCCTCCCAGGTATAATTTGTCACCGTCTGCAAAGCAGTCTCAGACATTGCGCGCCATTGGGCATCAGACAACTGACAAATCTGCTCGATCGCTTTTGCCATATCCTTTGGGTCTTCTGGCTTGACAAGTATTCCACCCCCGCCAGCAAGCAGTTCCGGAGCCGCACCAGCAGGAGTGCCGATGACTGGAGTGCCGCAAGCCATAGCTTCTAAAATTGGCAAGCCGAAGCCTTCCGAGCGACTGGAAAACAGCCAAGCATCGCATTTGCTGTAAAATTCTTTGAGTTGGTCTTGGGTAGGTGTCTTATTATACTCAGTACCAGGCGGCAGCGGCAAATAGGGAGGAGGAGTATCGCCGGAACCAAAGGCAACTAAACGAAGGTTGGGAATTTTTTTAGCAGCTATAGAGAAAGCTTCCAGAGCAATATCGCAGCCTTTCCAAGGAGTTGTAGTATAGTACATCCCGACTGTGGGAACTGACTGCTTGCCTCGTCGTCGCTGCTTGCCTCGCGACTGCGGGTCGTAAAACTGTTTGGTGTCCACGGTAGGAGGGACGAGAGATACAGACAAATCGCCGTATTCGTTCCGAGCTATGTCGGCCAGCCACTGGGCCACAGCGATTTTGTGCATTGGCAGCCGCCAAGTTGCCTCTACTCGACCTTTTGGTACGTAGTCAAAAGCCTCGTAGTGTTGGATAAAATATACTTTCGCTCCTTTGGTCGGAGAGAGTTTTGCCACCCACTCGGCAGTTTCCCACCAAGTAGCCATGATAATATCGGCATCAGGCACGTCCTTGTCAGTAATTGGACGGTAGGTTTCGAGAACTCGGCTTTCGACCTCCACCTTGTCAAAGTGAGATGCTTCTTTCTTGGGAGCCAACTGCCAACCCCTACCTCTCAGCAGCGATGGCAATTGTTCGATCCAAGTTGGTTGTCGCTCGGGTGTAGAGACGATAAATATTTTGTGTCCTCGCTTTTGAAGAATTTCTGTGTAGATAGATAACACCCTCATGCCCCCTGTAAGACTAAGGGTAGGCAGGACAAAAGTAATTTTCATGATTAGATGCCCTAGATTCACACTGGTTAATAAAACTTCTCCATAACAGAAAGTTCGCACTTACGAGCCTCTTTTTGGCTTTGATGCAGGGTGCGGGCTTCTGCAGGAGGCGATCGTCACTTGATAGTCGAGCCGACCTTACTTTGTCGTCAGGGACTTTTCCCAATTACAAATCGGGAGATGTATGAGGACTAGACAAGTCTAACCTGTAACGGCGCGAGCCTCAAAACCGCCGTTGCACTCGGGTTAAGATTTGGGCCGACGAGCGCTTTATAACCAGTTACAACCAGTATTCGCTAGTTGGTGGGGTCAGTATTCGTGTCTGCACTGCTCGGTGGAAAACAGGACACGGGCGATTTTAGTTTTCGCAGAAGCACCCTAGCAAACGATGTTGAGTTTCTGCCCAGAATCCCATGCCACAGCGAGCCGTTAGCGCAGAATTTCAAATGGCTGCATTTAGCATTTAAGCTCAATTTTTTAGTTGGCCACTGCTGGAACCGCATCGTAGGGAGAAGAGGAAACTATATTAACGTTCCGCTGTTTAGATATGCCTACAGCAACTTTCAATCCCGCTTCAAAATGATCCGTGGCATCTTCCCAAGTATAATTCCTCACCTTGGCATAGGCTGCTTCGGACAGGGCTTGCCACTCTGAATTCGGCAACTGACAGATATACTCTATGGCTTTTGCCATTTCTTGGGGATCTTCTGGTCTGACAAGTATGCCAGTACCGCCGCTCAAAATTTCAGGAGCAGCGCCTGCTGGGGTACTGATGACGGGAGTGCGGCACGCCATCGCTTCGATAATTGGCAAGCCGAAGCCTTCTGAGCGGCTCGCCAGCAGCCAGGCATCGCATTTGCTGTAAGAGTCTTTGAGTTTGTCTTGGTCGGGTTGAACTACATACTCGGCATTGGCCGGCAGGGGCAATTCCGAGGATGGGGCATCTACACCGAAGGCAACCAGACGCAGGTTGGGAATTTTTTCAGCAGCTATGGAAAAAGCTTGGAGGGCGATGTCGGTTCCTTTCCAGTAGATTGTAGAGTACATTATTCCAATTGTAGGAACCGATTGTTTGTTGCGAGGAGGGGCGTAAAATTGCTGGGTGTCCACGCTTGGAGGAGCTATGGAAACTTTGCGATCGCCGTATTTAGTCCGAGCTAGGTCAACTAACCACTGAGAAATCGTAATTTTGTGCATCGGCAGCATCCAGGTTGCTTCTACTCTACCTTGAGGTAGATAGTCAAAAACTTCGTGGTGCTGGATGAAATAAGCTTTTGCTCCTTTGCTGGGAGAAAGTTTTGCTACCCACTCGGCGGTTTCCCACCAGGTGGCTACTACTACGTCAGCGTCAGGTACATCTTTGTCCTCTACCGGGCGACAGCGATCGGTAATTTTTTGTTCTACACCTAAGTTATCGAAAAATGAGGGCTCGTTTTTAGGTGGGGAAATCCAACCCCGTCCCCGCAGCAGCGACTTGACTTGCTGGCGCATACTCGGTTGGGGGTGGGGTACAGAGATGACGAACACGGAGTGTCCTCGCTTTCTCAAACGTTCTGCGAAAATAGATACTACTCGTATTCCACCAGTCAGACACAGAGTAGGAAGAACAAACGTGATTTTCATTTTTAAGTCCCGCTGAAGACTCCGACTAGCTTTCTGCGCTTTGATGAGCGCTCGTTTGAGAGTCGGGCAGGAAAGAGGGGCGGGTGAATATTAATACCGCTTTCCTGGTGTGTAAATATAATCAAACTTAGCGACTGTTCGCAACACCCCAGTATCGATATGCCACAAATTCGCTGTCATTGAATAGATAATAACGACAGAGGGGATAGCCCAACAGTGCTCTAGGGATAATTTTTAAATGAGCCAAAGTTCCTCCTGAAGACAGATTCCTCATCAAAAAGCAACTTTTTTCCCGCCAAACACCGAACTAGACAACACTTCATGTTTAACTTGAGAGCACTTGCTTGTGCTGCAGACAGCGATGTACGGGAAACCGAAAAGCACCCAACCTTTACTGTGGGGACGCCCGGTAGCATTGGCAACAATACTCAGTAGATTGACATCGCCTTTGGCAAAATTTTATACTCCATTAAACAAGAAATTCTTACTTTGAGAAGTTTGATTTCCCGATCGCCCCCACAGATCTAAACACCGCATCGGCGACTTTGACTTTTTGGTAAATGTCCTGTAGGTATTGCTTGACAAAATATCGTATTTATCAGGATTCACAGGTGATGGTTTTCTCAAATACCGGCACGGGGGCGCTGGGAGACAGGCGATCGCGCCAATGACCGTCCTGGACGCGCGCGCATGAGGGAAGAAACCGGGTTTTTCAACCAATATCCCTCGCCCTCACTTGTCATATTTTCGTGAAAAAACCCGCTTGATGCCTCCGAGACTCTTTAAAAAAGTAGCTTTGCCAATCGCACTACAGAACATAGAGTTTCACCGCTATAAATTTAATTAGCTGGCTCTGTTTTAAATTTCTTAATAAAAGGCGATCGCATGAAAGAGTCTCAAAAAGCGACTGCCACTTCTCCGTCGAGTATATGTAGCGTCGCTGTGCAAGTCTTGTCTAAGTAATTAGCGGAAAAAAAGTTCAGCAACTTATCAAATGACCGTATAAAGATAAAATAAATACTCAGGGCAAAGCGGCATATATCGTGCCAACCTTGACTCAATCAGCATTAGCAGCTTAACGGTATGTATCAAACTACCTCACTTACAAAAAATTTCCTGTTATGAAAGAATCATTCTTCCTAAGTTTGCGATTCCGGATGACAATCGGCGTGCTCTTGGGGGTTGTGCCGCCGATGCTTGCAGCGATATGGTTTGCCAGTTTTCACGCAGCTAATATTATTCGATCGCAAGCCAAACAAAACCTAGAATTAAAAGCCGATGTCTTAACTGAAAGCATCTCGCGGTGGGAACAAACGAACATTCGACTTTTGCGCAGCATCAGTCAAAATCCCAGTACCGTCAGCATGAATGCCAGCAAACAGTTGCCGCTGCTAATTGGCATCAACCGCAGCTACAGCCACATATACATTGCCGAAGCTTACAATTTAGAAGGGTACGTTGTGGCCCGCGGCAGCGGCACGCCGCCCGATCGCATCAACCGCAGCGATCGCTATTGGTTTAAAAGTGCAGTTGCTGGCACTGAAATTACCCGCGAAGCTTTGATATCTCGCTTAACTGGGAAACCAGCAGTTATTTTCTCAACACCCATTCGGGAATTTGCTACTTTAACTTTGGGCGATCGAGGAAATTCAGTCAGCGAATTGCAGCAGCAACTCAAACAACTCGGCTATTACAAAAACGAAATTACGGGAATTTACGGAAACGCCACCGCCGACGCCCTGGATCAATTTCAAAAAAAATATTCAGGCTTGCCGGCAGGTGGCAGCCTCGATTCTACAACCAAGCAGCTTCTCGAACTAGCAACTAATTTTCAACAAAAATATTCTCAAACACCTCAATTAAATTCAACCGATAAATCTGCCGACCAACTGGGAAAAATTCAAGGAGTAGCTATGATAGGTATATTATTAAGCGACCTCGCTAGAGCGATCGGAACAGTCCGGATCGGGAAAACCGGCTTCGCTTTTTTGGTGGACAACAAAGGTCAATTAATCGCTCATCCCGACGAGAAATATTTTGCAAAAAAGCAACTAATAAACCTCAGCAACTATCCGCCAGTCAAAACCCTGTTAGCAGGCAAAAGAGGTGCATTTTATTTCGCAGACGACCGAGGAGTGAAATGGCTTTCCTGTCTAAACCAATTAGACAGTGGTTGGGGCGTAATTATCTTGCAGGAAGAAGCCGAGGTTTTAGAAAAAGAAGAGTTATTTTGGCAGTTTGCAATTACTATTGCCACCATTGCAGTCTTGGGAGTCGGCGGTTTGACCTGGATATTAACCAGCCGTTTGGTTCGGCCGATCGGCGACTTGACAGTTGCAGCAGCACAGTTGTCTAACGGCGACTGGAATCAGAGAGTAAATATCGATCGCCAAGATGAATTGGGAACTTTAGCCAAAGCTTTCAATCACATGGCTGTGCAGTTGCAAAAGTTATTTGCTAGCTTGGAAGCAAAAAATCAGGAAGCAGACAAAGCTCGCACGGAAGCTGAAAAAGCTAGCAAAGCAAAAAGCTTATTTATGGCAAATATGAGCCACGAACTCCGCACGCCTCTGAATGCGATTATGGGCTACAGCGAAATCTTAGAAGACGAAGCCTGCGAGCTGAATTGTGAAGAATTAGTCCCGGATTTGCAAAGAATTAATAATGCAAGCAAACATTTACTCTCTCTCATTAATGATATTTTAGATATTTCTAAAATTGAAGCTGGTCGCATAGAATTATACTTAGAAAAATGCGATATTTCGGCAATAGTTCACGATGTTGCTAATACTATTAAACCTTTAGTTGACAAAAATAGCAATGTTTTGAGCGTAAATTGTCCGCCAGATATCGGCACGGTTTATACTGATGTTACTAAAATTTATCAGTGTTTGTTAAACCTGCTAAGCAATGCCAGCAAATTTACAGAATCTGGTGAAATTACTTTAGAAGTAAGGCGATTTAGAAGAAAGCAGGAAGAAGAAAGAGAAAAGCATGAAGAAAAATTGAGTGTTCTAAGAGAAGAGGAAGTAGAATCGGATGTTTTAGGTGTAGAAGCGAAGCGGGAAAGAAGCAAAAGCGAGAAAGAATTAGAATCGAATATTCCGGCTGCTGAAGAATGGATTAGTTTCACAGTCAGCGATACGGGAATTGGAATGAACCCAGAGCAAATTGAAAGAGTATTTCAAGCTTTTACCCAAGCGGACGAGTCTACTACTCGCCGATACGGCGGTACGGGTTTGGGACTGGCAATCGCCAAGAAGTTCTGTCAGATGATGGGGGGAGATATTAGTCTGGAGAGCGAGTTGGGAAAAGGGTCAATTTTTACTGTAGAATTGCCGGCAATAGTCGCTGAAAAAGCAGCTAGTTAAAGAGGATTTGCCAACCAATACTTGCCAGGGCAAAATCTGCGATCGCGTGGCTGATATAACTAGGCCAAAGCGAACGGTAAGTCAGATAAGAATGCGACCAAATTATCCCGGCGGCGAAGACAGCTAAGGAACCTAAGAGAACAGCCTGCCAGTTGCTGTAAGCTGCTATTACAAAAATGTGGTGGAGGGTGAAAAATAGCGAACTCAGAAATATTGCTTGTGTTCCCGGTATGAGAATCTGGCACTTGTTGCAGACAAACCACCGCCAAGTAAATTCTTCAATCAGCGAGTTAACTAGCACAAAATATGCTTCTACAATCAAGTAAATAGTAGGGCTGCTAATACCTAATTGGTACGATTTTTCTTTAGCAACTACAGGATCGATCCAGTGCTGGCCAAAAAGGCTATAGATACCCAGAATTACCGCAAACATGAATATTCCCCAAATAGATCCAGCCAGCAATTCTTGGCGCTTGGGCAGGGAGAAACTCAGCTTTTCGCGATCGACAAAAACAGACCACGCGATCGGAAAAACTAGCAACCAAACTTGACAAAAGACTGACACTGTTTGTCCCCAGCTTCCAGGGGCAATATACAAGGCTGCTATGATACCAATACTAGCCGCAGGGACAAGCAATGTTAGAGCCAATAGTGCTGTTTTGCGATCGTCCATGTCCAGCATTTTTCACGCTTCATTTAAAAATTGGATTGATATCAAAGGTAAAAGCTTGGCGGCGGCGGACAGGTGATACCACTTTCAAAAAAAAATGCAACTGTAGGCCAGTGTTCCAAACCCTTATGCAGTCAGCCATTCCCAAGTGTTTAATCTAAAATTTAAAATGGTATGAGTTTTGTGCCGCTTATAAAAGAGGCGCTTACTTGTTGCAACCAAAAATATGCAGTTGCACAAAATTGAAGACTCCGCTGCTAAAGCAGTTTTGATTGCAACTAAGTATTTATGCAAGCACAAGTTGATAATCTATTTGCATTTGGGGTTCAAAATACAATAATATGATTGAATCCCTCGTAGCTGTGTATTTTGGCTGAATGGCGATCGCAATTGATTTTGGAACTAGCAACACTGTGGTCGCTCGCTGGAATCCAGCCCGATCGCAGCCCGAAACTTTGAAATTACCGGGATTGTCGGCAATCTCGGCTCAAAATCCGCCCCTAATTCCCAGTTTACTCTACGTTGAGGACGCTGCTCAAAGTAAAGTCATACTCGGTCAGCAAGTCCGCGACAAAGGCCTGGATTTGAGTGGAGATTCTCGGTTTTTTCGCAATTTCAAGCGGGGAATTGGCACTTCTGTTCAGGGTTTTGTGCCAGAACTTGACGGGCAACTTGTTACTTTTGAACGAGTAGGCGAGTGGTATTTGAGCCAAATTGTCAACTCAATTCGCGAACTGCCTTTGCCGATCGATTCTTTGATTTTTACTGTCCCGGTAGATAGTTTTGAAGCTTACCGCCATTGGTTGGGCAAAGTGTCTCAATCCCTGCAAGTAGAACAGGTGCGGATGTTGGATGAACCTACGGCGGCTGCTTTGGGTTACGGTTTGGCCGATCGCGAAAATCTGTTAGTCATTGATTTCGGAGGCGGAACTCTCGATCTTTCTTTGGTGCGTTTGGACGCTTCCTCCAACAAAAAGCCCCTCGGTTTTATTCTCAAATGGGGCGAAAAGCTATTAGCTGAATCTTCAGCGCAAAAAACAAAAGTTGCCCGCGTTTTGGCTAAAGCCGGACAAAATTTAGGCGGTTCTGATATTGATAATTGGCTGGTTGACTATTTTGTTCAAATAAAAGGGCTGGCAAAATCTCCGATTACAACGAGATTGGCAGAACGGTTAAAGATTCAGTTATCTTTAGTAAATCAGGCGGTTGAGGTTTATTTTGATGACGAAAATTTTGAGAGTTACGAATTAGAATTAGATCGATATCGTTTTGAATCTATCCTCGCGGAACATCAGTTTTTTGACAAACTAGACGAGTGCATGAATCAAGTATTGCAGCAAGCGCGCCGCCAAGGCTTAGAAATTGGCGATATCGATGCAGTTTTGCTAGTTGGCGGTACTGTACAAATTCCCGCTGTCGGGCGTTGGGTGCAGCAATATTTCGATCCGGCAAAAATTCGCTGCGACAAACCCTTTGAGGCGATCGCCCAAGGTGCTCTGCAACTGAGTCAAGGCATAGAAATCAAAGATTTTCTCTATCACAGTTACGGAATTCGCTACTGGAACCGCCGCGACAATTGCCACAGTTGGCACAGTTTAATCAAATCCGGCCAGTCTTATCCGATGAGCGAACCGGTAGAATTAGTCTTGGGGGCTTCTTTAGAAAATCAGCCAAGTATAGAATTAATTATCGGCGAATTGGGAGCGGAAACTGGCGGCACGGAGATATATTTTGACGGCGACAGGCTAATTACTCGCCAACTCGCGGGTCAAACATCGGTACAGCCCCTAAATGATAAAGACGGAGCACGCAGTATCGCGCAATTGACGCCGCCTGGGTATCCGGGGAGCGATCGCATAAAAGTTTTGTTCCGCGTTGACGAACAGCGTTTTTTGCGGATTACCGTGGAAGATTTGCTGACAAATGAAACGTTGTTAGAGGATAAACCAGTGGTGCAGCTAAGTTAGGAATAGGCTTTACAGGTAAGGTGCGCCGAAGCGCACCCTACTGATTGCGTTCAAAAAAAATTGTTAAAAGCAGATGAACTACAAACTAGAAGTTCCACTCTCTCCCGAACTAGAAAAGTATCGCGACAGAATCGAAGCTACTATTAAACCTTACATTGAAATTCAAACCCAGAATAATGATGACGTTAATTGGTGCCAGAGTAAATTTGGGGGATTTCCTTATTTACCTAAAGGCTTTGAATATCCCAAAACTTGTGACGGTAAATATTTATTTTTGCTAGCGCAACTCAACTTTGATGAAATACCGCCTTTAGATGGTTTTCCCGATCGGGGCATCTTACAGTTCTATATAGCTGACGATGACCTATATGGTTTAAATTTGGACAATTCTGCTAATGCAGATAATCATACAATCGAAGACAGATTCAAAATAATGTATTTTCCTCAGCCAGACTTCCAAGTTGAAAACATCATTACCAATTATGATTTTTTGCCGGAACCAGAATATTTTCCTGTTCAGGGCTGTTACGGCTTGCAATTTACTAAAAAATATGCGCCGATTAGTACCCATGACTACCAATTTCCCGAACTTTTAGGCGGGGAAATCCATGAGTTATTTATGAACCATGAAATTGAGGATGAGTACCTAGAAATATCGCAACCCGTTGGTCATAAAATAGGTGGTTATCCTGATTTTACACAAGAGGACGTAAGAAAATATAGGAGTAACTCCGAGCAAAAACAAAAGCCAGACATTCTTCTATTGCAAATGGATACCGATTGCAATGAGACAGTAGATATCATGTGGGGAGACAGTGGTGTCGGTAACTTTTTTATTGATGAATTAGCACTCAGAGAATTAGATTTTAGTGAGGTTTTATATAATTGGGATTGTGCTTGAAGGCAGCAATGAAATAAGCAAGCTAAAAAAAACCACAACTGATGAACTCCGATCGAAGAAACCGGGTTTTTGAGCGAATCTACGACTGTAACGCAGTATTTCGCAAAAAACCCTGTTTCTGACCACCGGTGCATAAGTTCTAATAATGTTCGACTATGCCCGATGCCCGATGCCCAATTCCCAATTCCCTAAACCTGAGATTTGTGTACCACCACGGGTGTTCCCACCGAAGCCCATTCAAATAGCCATTTAGCGTGATTGACAGCTACATTTGTGCAGCCGTGAGTAACGGGATTGCCAAACAAATTGTGCCAGTAAGCGCCGTGAATTGCCATGCCTCCGTCGTAATACATTGTATAGGGAACGTCTGGCACGTCGTAGTCATCCCCAGTCATTCTAGTAACGCGGTGTTTGGTTTGAACAGCAAAGGTTCCCGTGCGGGTGGGAGTCGATGATTTGCCGCTGGAAATAATCACCGCGTAAACGGGTGTATTTCCTTCCCAAGCTATTAACCTTTGTCTTGACAAATCTATTTCAATCCAGCGTTCGCTTGATTGCTGCAACAGCATAATTTTATTGGCAATTATGTTGTGCTGTTCGCTGGCAAATGCGGTCATTGAACCGCCGCAGAATACAGCCAAACTCAGGGCGCAGCCGGCACAGAAAGTTCCAGCGCGGCGGAAGTAAGTTGAGTTAATAATCCTGTTCATTTCTCACACCTCGTACTATTTTAGATTTTAGATTTTAGATTTTAGATTGGCTTGTCCTATTTTAGATTGTAGATTTGAAATGTTGGATTGGGAAACTGGACTTAACAAGTTGTTAAGTTTTGGGCGAGAGTTCGGGCAATTTGGACGATCGCCAGCCAATCGCGATTTTCCACTAAGTGTTTGGGAAATAAGTCTCCGGCTAAACCAACGGCGATCGCCCCGGCGTCAATAAATACTTTGGCATTTTCCAGCGTCACCCCGCCAGTGGGAATTAAAGGAATGTTTCCCAGGGGGCCTTGCAGGCTTTTCAAGTAAGCCGCGCCTCCCAAAGCCGATATCGGAAACACTTTAACGCAGGTAGCGCCTGCTTGCCACGCGGTCACAATTTCCGTAGGAGAAAAAGCACCGGGGACGATCGGCACTCCGGCGTCAACTGCTGTTTTAATCATCGCTACATCGGTGTGCGGAGTAAACAGAAATTGAGCGCCGCAGTCTATTGCTTGCTGCAACTCTTCTAAGTTTAATAAAGTGCCGGTGCCAATACTAAAAGTAGGGAATTCCGACCGGAGTTCGGCAATTAATTCAGGCGCTTTGTGGGTATTCCAAGTAATTTCAATAAACTGGATTCCTCCTGCTGCTACCGCTTTTGCCATCTGCGAAGCAAGTTCTTTTTCGGAGGAACGGATGACTGCGATCGCGCGGTGTTGTTTGAGTAGTGTCAACCAAGATTGATGATTCATACAATTTTAGATTTTAGATTTTAGATTTTAGATTTCAGCGTGAGCGCTAGATCGCAGAATTTTTAATTGGGAACGCTCCCAAATTTGAGACTCATATCATTGTGACTCGCATATAATTTTAATACAGGTTACTAACTTCGATAGATGCCAAATTACAATATGCAAGGCGTTCAATTTGGAACTGAAAATCTAGGCAAAAAAACCGCTGCAATTATTGACATCAAAGAACACAGTTAATTTTTGGCTGAGGTTCTGCCTGAATGCGGCGAACCGACAGACTTTCAGTTTTTAGTTGATTCTCAAAGCGAAAAAATCGCGTTGCTGCTTGACTTCCAGTACCCAGACGAACTTTGGGAGGATGTTGAGGACTGTTGGATTATTGAATATAGAAAAGATGAAAGAAGATTTCCCTGGGAAGAAGTTAAGCGCCAGCTTGAGGGAAAGCGTATGTTGAACCCACATTCCGCACCCCAAACTGGCACATAGTCGGATTGAGGGGGTAAAAGTGAATCACCCGAGACAAGGGTGAG
>NZ_JAUBSX010000069.1:0-40421 GCF_036704885.1 Microcoleus sp. F4-D5
ATGACATCGTACTCCTCTATTAAATATATTTCTAGTTCGGATATATCCCAATATTCTTGGCATGATAACCACTGTATGGTTGATTCTTCCTCTTCTCTTGTTAGCTTGGTTTTCGCTCCTCTATAGCCTAATCTTAGACCTGGTATTCCTTGTGTTATAAATCTTTTTTTCCATTTACTTACATAACCTTGAGATACATTTAGTATATTTTCTATCGCTCTGTACACATAACCTTGTAGAGCCAGTTTTACGGCTAAGGCTCTCTTCATTTCTCGCGAGTCTCCATTACTATTTATAAATTTGATTAAACCTTCTATTTGTCTTTCTTTTTCATTTTGATTGGCTGACATTTGCTTTCTTCCCTTTCATTTATTATCAAAGTTTTCTATTTTACCATAGAAATCCATATTTACATCTCAAATGGAATTGCTATACTTTTGAACTTCATTTTTTGGTAACAACAATGTTTTTTCAATCTCTTCTCGAACTTCAGGAGATACATTACAACCTCTATTTAGACAGTCGATTAGCAGCTTATTGGCATCATAATACTGCTGTAATAGTTGCTTTTGTGAGTCAGTGAATTGCCAATCATGACCAAGATTGCGATGGTCACTGAGCAGCGCTGTAAATTGATCTGTCCAGTCTTGATTGTTGACACGCCACCATTCCTCAAGATAATTCCAGCGATAGGGAAAGTCAGGAGAATCTTTATCAAGATAGTATTCAGGTGGTGGCAAGATGGCAAGTATATGAGAGTTAAAGTAACTACTTGTCGGGGCTTGGAAGTAGTATGTACTCGATATACATGAGTAGAGATACTCATAATTAACGTTGGGATTCTGATAAAACCTGTCAGGGAGTTTGATTAAAACAAGGTGAGGATTAAAGTAACCGTCACTAAATTTATTTACAAACAAAAAAGTAGTGAATTCATAAGGTATTATATTACGATACTGAGAAAAAAATCCCCCACAAACGTAATACAACGCTTGAAAGTCTGAATTGAATTGGTCATCAATTTTGAGGTAAAGATGGTCTAGTGGCGTTTTTTCTAAATTTTGAAAAAAAGCTAAATAAAGCGCTCTTACTGCTGACTTTTGATAGTTACACTCAACTAATCGTGCCTTCTCATTTAACCATTGTAAAAACTCTTGTAATTCTGTTTCTAAAGATAAAATACTATCAATTTCTTGCTTCATAACTATCAGCAGGGCATCGGACTTTTGCAACAGCTCAGCAGTGATAAAAAATATTTCACGCCACCGTTTCTGAGTGATGTGACTAACAAGGTAGTGAAAACTATTTTCCTCAGAAAATTTAACAATCTTTCTCACTGTGAAATACTCTTGAAATGTCAAATGAGAAAAAGAGTAGATTTTTTGCGCCCGTTCCACCAATAACCCATGTTGCGCCTCAATGGACTTCAAAACCGTCTCACTATCGAGTTGCAACGCCTCCGGGTCGTTTTGAGCATCCGGCAGATTGCGGATGTAATCAGAAATGTACTGTTCTAGCTGTTTCTGTTTAAAGAAATAGTCTCCCCGCTCAAAGGTACTTAGGGCAATTTGACTGAGTAAATCTTTCTTGTGCTGCAATGATAAATTTTTATAAATCCGCTCTCGCTGTATGTTTCGCGTTTCATCCCATCGTTTCAGCAGAATATCTACTCCTTCTTCATAAAGTTCTGAACGTAAGCCGGGAAATTTGGCTGATTCTTCAAACACCAAACATAACAGCGTTAGCAGTAACGGATTTGTTGCCAGTTCTCGAATCCCGTCATTTGCCCTAAGCTGTTGAATAAATTCCTCTGCTTTCGCTGGTTCCTTAGCTTGAAACCATTTTCGGGCAAAGGTGGCTATCTGCTTGTCATCAAAATCTGCGACTTCAACCTCTGTAAACTTCTCAAAATTATAACCTTTTGCTGCAATCCGACAAGTCATTACAAAGTGATTGGTGCGAAATTTGTCCGATAAATAAAGAACTTGGTTGATGACATGGCTGTTATGCTCAACTTTTACTTCATCTAAACCATCAAGTAAAACCAGTGTCTTACCGTGCTTAAAAAGGACAGCTATTTGGTCAGCAGAAACATCACAATCAGAAAACATCTGGGTAATGTATTCCAGTAAGCTCGGTTTTCCTTCGGTTTCTGCAAACTGCTTGAGCGTGATAAAAATAGGAACGCGATGAGCTTGGAATTTACCTAGCTCGCACTGGATTGCTAAATGCTTCAAAAATGTGGTTTTTCCTGACCCGGGCTTACCCAACACCATTAATTTTGAATATTTCTCAACCGCTTCTAGTCCTGGTCTTGGTTTATCAGTTACTCTGCCAAGTCCGAAGCGATCGAAGTTTTTCGGGTCAAAGTCTTGCACCAGTTCATAAATTTCGCGCCGCCGATGACTGGTAATTTTTTCCAGAATATTGACGTTGGTGTAGAGGTCACTTACGTCAATGGGTTGCGACATCGTGAGCGATCGCATTGTACCGCACTGGTCTTGAATCATCTCGCGGCAATTCTGGCGCACCTCTTGCACCAAGTCATTTAACTCATCCTCTGACAGATTAGAAGTTGGAGAGCCCGAAGCCTTGAATTTACGATATTCAGCAGTCAGAAAATTGAGCAAGCGACCATATTTACCTGGGCCTTTACCGTTGATACTGAACTTTTTGTAAACGTGGCTCATGCGAGTGGTAAGCGCACTGTTGCTGATATGGAGTTTTGTTGCTATCTCCAACCCTGTCTTGTTGCTGCTAAACCAGATTACAAAAACCTCCTTTTCCTCTGGCGAAAGATCATAGTTACCACCTATGTTAATTAAAAAGTCACGCGGCAGCGTCATTGACTAACCTCTCTATTACCTGAAAGCGAGTCCAGTATCTTCTATCTAGCATTAAATCACGGTTAGGGCTGCTCTTATATTACTTATTCGGGAGCAAAAATGCTATTCAATACCAGGCTGAAACTGAAGATTGTAGATATGTCAGCCTAAGTCAGTCTAAGTCAGCCTCAACGTGAGAGATATCTCCAAAGCTAAATTGCGAAATTCAATTTAGCAATTTTTGGGAGATTCTTATCATGAAAAGAACCAGCGCTAATGGACGGTTTGACTACCAAGATGAAAATGGGATTCTGCTACCAGCAGTTACCACAATACTTAAGGCTACACAGCCGATTGAGTCTGTAGCTGCCCTTTCTAATTGGCGCAAGAAAGTAGGGAACACAGAAGCAAATCGCATTGCTGTAACCAGCCGTCGCCGGGGAGAACTATTGCATCAGTGGGTTAAGGATTATTTGCAAGGGTTATCTCCCACGGCTTCCAGCCTAATTCAGCCCTATTGTTATAGCGTTCAGCCTGTACTGGAGAAACTTAGCGATGTCCAGTTGGTCGAGACTGTTGTGCCAAATTATGTGGAAGGATACGCCGGGAAAGTTGATTTAGTTGCCCGTTATCAAGGTGTTCCATGCACTATTGAGTGGACGACTGCTGAAGAACCTAAACTGCAAGTAGAAAAACTCTACGACAAGCCTTTACAGTTAGTTGCTTATGGTGGGGCAATTAATCGATGCTATGGTGAGACTCTGTTTGGTAATAAAATTGTTAATGCTTTGATTGTTGTGGCTCTTCCCGATGAAGATGCGGAAATATTTGTGTTGGAACGCGAACAATTGCTGGAATACTGGCAGAAGTGGTTGAAACGGCTAAAGTTTTTTGGAGAAAAAGCTGCTTGATAGGTTCAGAAATAGTTAGGATAGAACTGGAGTTGGCCTGTTCTATCCCTAACTATGTTTAGGGTCTTGTTTTTGGGCGGATGGTGTGGCTTAGCCGCTAGTGCTTGTGACAGTTGCGTAAGTTCTGATAGAATTTATTAAATTAACCGCAGAGAGCGCAGAGTTCGCAGAGGGAAAAGCCGGGGAGAATTACCATTTTATTATTACATGAGTGCAGTTTGCTAGTAAACGGGAGCTATTGAGATGAAATTGTTAAAATCCTGGCGTTTATTTTTATTATGTCTAGTTTTTGGGATGGCTGTAATTTTATCAAATTGCGGCACTCCTTCAAATACTGCTAGCAATAATTCTCCCAGTCCGATCGCTCCTGCTGCAATTCCTCCAGGGGCTTTGGTTTACGGTGCGGGTGGGCCGCCGGTCAATCTGGAACCGGGAAATATTACTGACGGGAATTCGGTGATTGTTATCGACCAAATTTACAATCGCTTGACTGATTTCAAACCGGGAACTGTGGAACTTGAGCCGAGTCTCGCTACTGAATGGTCAAGTTCTAAAGATGGTAAAACTTGGACTTTTAAGTTGCGTTCGGGGGTAAAGTTTCACGACAGTACGGATTTTGATGCGGAAGCTGTTAAGTTTAATGTGGAGCGCTGGTGGGATGCGAAAAATCCTAACGGTTATCGAGAATCTGGCAAAACTTATCAAATTTGGAAGGATTTTTTTGGTGGCTTTAAGGGAGATAAAAATTCCCTGGTAAAAGATGTGGCAGTTGTTGATAAGTCTACGATTAAGTTTGTTTTAAATCAACCTTTTGCTGCTTTTCCCTCGGCGATAGGGTCTGGTTATTTCGGGATGGCGAGTCCGGCGGCGGTGAAAAAAGCGGGTGCTAAATACGGCACTCCGGGGTCGCCGGCGGTGGGTACGGGGCCTTTTGTGTTTCAGGAATGGCGATCGGGCGATCGCATTATCTTAGCAAAAAATCCAAATTATTGGAAAACTGGCACGCCAAAAGTCAATCTATTGGTAATTCGTTTTGTTGACGATCCGGCGGCGAGATTGGCTCAATTGAGAGCAGGACAACTTGATTTTACGGTAGATTTAACGCCGGATCAATTAAAAGAGGTTCAAGCAGATACTAATTTAGAAACAGTTGTGCGACCTTCTTTTAATGTCGGTTATTTAGCCTTAAATCCGAGTTACGAACCTTTGTCAAAACCCGAAGTCAGGCGGGCGATCGCCCAAACAATTAACAAGCCAGCAATAGTCCAAGCTTTCTGGGGAGAACTCGGAAAACACGATTCGCAATTTATCCCGCCTGCGCTGAATTGGGCGGCGTCCGATCGAGTTAAAGATTATGAATTTAACCCGCAGCAAGCTAAAGCAATGCTGGCGAAAGCCGGTTATCCGAACGGTTTTGATTTGGATTTGTGGTATATGCCCGTTAGCCGTCCCTATTTTCCCACGCCGAAGCCGATCGCTGAGGCTTTGGCGGCGGATTTGAGCGCGATCGGGATTCGGGTAAAATTGCTGACAAAGGATTGGTCTGCTTATTTAGCCGATCGGCTAAAACCTCCTGGATTTCAA
This sequence comes from Microcoleus sp. F4-D5, assembly GCF_036704885.1. NCBI lineage: Bacteria > Bacillati > Cyanobacteriota > Cyanophyceae > Oscillatoriales > Microcoleaceae > Microcoleus > Microcoleus sp. F4-D5. Next base: position 5,321 of record NZ_JAUBSX010000069.1, read on the forward strand.
GCTTTTATGATGGGTTGGATTGGAGATTATGGCGATCCAGACAATTTTTATTATCCTCACTTCGGGCCGGGTTCGACGGCGGATTTGGGAAATTGGAAAAATCCGAAAGTTCTGGAACTTTTGGATCGGGGGAGGGCGAGTGGGGATAAAGCAGCTAGGGCGAAAATTTATGCGGAAGTTAGCGAGATTTTGCACGAGGAAGCTGTGCGTTTGCCGATCGTACATTCGCAGCCGCTTTTAGGGAAACGCAAGAATATTCAAGGTTGGATTCCGAGTCCTTTGGGGTCGGAATCTTTTGAGGAAGTGAGCAAAAATTGAGAAGCTAGAGCGAGATGTACCCTAGAGATAGAGTTTATGCGTAAGTCATCTTTTAGATGAAAGTGAAGTCGGCAGCATTAATTTGACTCGCCGATATCGTGCTCAGAGATGCCAAGATTTCTCCTGTTGGTACAAACCGGATTAAAGTTGCACTGTTACTTTGAGTAATTGCCAATTGGGAGAAGGTGATACCGCTAGCAAGTATCAGCAAATCTTTGTCGTCTTCAAAATCTAAAATAGTATCCGTTCCAGCTTCAAGTCCTAAGAGGAATCGATCGCTCCCCAAACCTCCAATCAAACAATCATTTCCCAAACTGCCAAATAGGGTATCATTTCCCTTACCGCCGTAAAGAGTATCGTTGCCATCACTGCCAATGAGACTGTCAAAAGCGCGATCGCCAAATAAAACATCCTCACCGTTATTGCCGATTAGGGTATCATTGCCCTTGCCACCGATTAGGGTATCATCCCCGTTGCCACCTTCGAGAAAATCGTTACCTTGATGAGCGTACATCCGATCGTTGCCATCAAGACCGTCGAGGGTATCGTTTCCCTGTTTACCGCTAATGGTATCGTTGCCGCGATCGCCTGCAAGCATATCGTCGCCATCAGTACCGATAATTGGATCGGAGTTGGACTGCGTTGGTGTCGGTGTGACAGATGGCGTTGGTGTTGGTGTCGGAGTTGGCGTTGGCGTGACAGATGGCGTTGGTGTTGATGTAGGAGTTGGCGTTGGTGTGATCGAGGGCGTTAGTGTTGCCGTAGGAGTTGGTGTGAAAGTAGGCGTCGGCGTTGTTGTGGGAGTAGGCGTCGATATTAGTATCGGTGTTGGTACTGGTGTTGGTACTGGTGTTGGTGTGACTACCTCTGCGATCGTGCCGAGTTTAGCAACCCAAATATCTTGACCGCCTGCATTGGGGCCTCCCAAAGCGCCGTTGGTTTCTCCCGTCAGGTAGACATTACCAGCGCGATCGACTGCTAAGTCGGAGGGAGAGTCATCGCTAGCAGTCCCGAATTGCTTGAGCCACAACTGGTTGCCATTGCTGTCATACTTAGTTGCCCAAATATCTTGACCCCCTGCATAGGGGCCTCCCAAAGCGCCGTTGGTTGCTCCCGTGAGGTAGAGATTGCCAGCGCTATCCACTGCTAAGTCTGAGGAGGAATCTGAGAGGGCATCAGAGTTGGCAGTCCGGAATTGCTTGAGCCACAACTGATTGCCATTGCTGTCATACTTGGCTGCCCAGGTGTCAACATCCGGTGGATAGCCTTTTGAAGAGTCATAGTTCTTGCCCGTCAGGTAGAAATTGCCAGCGCTATCGAGTGCTAACTGTGAGGAGGAGTCAGAGTCAGCAGTCCCAAATTGTTTCAGCCACAACTGGTTGCCATTGCTGTCATACTTGGCTACCCAAATATCTTGACTGTCTGCATTGGTGCCTCCCAAAGCGCCGTCGGTTGATCCCGTGAGGTAGAGATTGCCAGCGCTATCCACTGCTAAATCTGAGGGGGCTGTGATTTCTTGGTAGTCAGAGTCAGCAGTCCCGAATTGCTTCAACCACAACTGATTGCCATTGCTGTCATACTTGGCTGCCCAGGTGTCAACATCCGGTGGATAGCCTTTTGAAAAGTTATAGTTTGTACCCGTCAGATAGACATTGCCACTGCTGTCCATTTTTATGCCAGAGGAGCGGTCGTGGGTGTCAGAATTGACATTCTTCAACCACAACTGGTTGCCACTGTCGTCATACTTCGCTACCCAGGCTGTTCTGGGACCTCCACCTGCACCGGAACTTGTATATTCGGTTGTTCCTGAAATGTAGACATTGCCGGCACTATCCACAGCTAGGCCTGAGGGATAGTCATTAAAATTAGGGGTTCCGACGAACTGCTTGAGCCACAACTGGCTGCCTGTGCTGTCATACTTAGCTACCCAAGCGTCGAGTCCGTTAAATATCCCCGGCGGTGAAGCGCTAATGCTTCCCGTCAGGTAGACATTGCCAGCACTATCGACTTTCACTTCCCCGGAAGCCCCTAACGGCTTGAGCCACAACTGGCTGCCACTGCTGTCATATTTTGCTACCGAGCCATTGAAATTCAGATAGACATTGCCTGCACTGTCAAGTGCTGCGCTCTTAAAGAGATCGTCGTTGGGTGTGCCGAATTGCTTGAGCCATTCAAAGCTAGGCGCTAGTTTTCCAATAGTCAGCGTGGTTTCAGGGATTGTACCCGCAACAGCACCTGCGATCGCGCCCAAGCCTAAAATGACTGTTTCATCGTTCTCAGGGATGTTGTCAGGTTTGATGGTGACTGCAATATTCTGAGTCAGGGCAGTACCCGAAGCACCTGCGGGGAACGTAACAGTAGTAGTAGAAAGGGTGTAATCTTGGTCAACACCTTGAGTAGCGGTACTGTTGGGGTTGATGACAATTGGTACGGTTACGTCGATCCGTGGAGTCTTGTTGAGAGTGACAGGAATATTAATTGCTGTATCTTGGGTTCCTTCATTTTGCCTGTAGGTGAGAGCCCCGAAATTTACGTCAACAGATGTGCTGCCAAGCAGAATTGAGATTTTGTCGGAGCCAATATTCGCCACTGCCAAGTCGGAGAAGGTATCGTTGTTGAAGTCACCCACTGCAACTGAATGGGGATGTGACTTTCCCCAAATATAATTGGTAGCATTACCAAAGCTACCCGTACCATCTCCCAGTAAAATTGAAAGGCTGTTGGGGAAATAACTCGTCACCACCAAGTCGGAGAAGGTATCGTTATTGAAGTCCCCTATTGTAACTGAGTCTGGACGGTACCCTGCGGTAAAGCTGGTGGCAGGACCAAAGCTACCTTTACCATTTCCCAGCAAAATAGAGACGCTGTTGGATAAATAATCCGTCACAGCCAAGTCGAGAAAGGTATCGCGATTGAAGTCGCCCACTGCAACTGACTCGGGATATGACCCTGCGCTATAGTTGGTGGCAGTACCAAAGCTACCCGTACCATCCCCCAGCAAAATAGAGACGCTGTTGGAGAAATCATCCGTCACAGCCAAGTCGAGAAAGGTATCGCGATTGAAGTCGCCCACTGCAACTGACTCGGGATCTGACCCAGCGCTATAGCTGGTGGCAGTACCAAAGCTACCCGTACCATCTCCCAGCAAAATAGAGACGCTTTTGTCGTAAGGATTCGTCACAACCAAGTCAGGGAAGGTATTGTTATTGAAGTAACCCACTGCAACCGAACTGGGATTTGACCCAGCGCCATAGCTGGTAGCGGTACCAAAGCTACCCGTACCATCTCCCAGCAAAATAGAGACGCTGTTGGATAAATCATCCGTCACAACCAAGTCGGGGAAGGTATCCTGATTGAAGTCGCCCACTGCAACTGAACGCGGAGATGACCCAGCGCTATAGTTGGTGGCAGTACCAAAGCTACCTTTACCATCTCCCAGCAAAATAGAGACGTTGGAGCTAAGAGTCACCACAGCCAAGTCGGAGAAGGTATCGTGATTGAAGTCCCCTATGGCAAATGACTCGGGAGGTGACCCCACGCTATAGCTGGTCGGAGGTGAGAAAAGAGAGAGGAGGTGGCTGTAAGCTGCCATTGCATCTGGCTTAAACACTGTGGGTGCTTTAATTTTTCCTGTAGTCACTTCCAGTTCCCAGTCGCCGCCTTGGGCTGCACTCCCGGTGGGATTGCCAGATGCGGCGATATTTGCACCTGTGAGGGCGGCAATGCGTTGCAGGAAGGGATTGGGGGTGAGGTCAGATGCTACGCTGCAACCGTAAATCAGGATGTCTGCATCTATAGTTAAAGCGTGTCGCCATTGCTGTAATTGGTTTTCATAAGTTTTGAGGTTATCCAAACACAGTCTTGTTTTGCCCAGTTGCAAATTGCCTGGACTGCCGTGAGAAATTAGATGAATGCTGTCAAGATTGGTGTGAGTTGCTAAGACTTGAGTGATTTGGTCGATCGCATCTCCTGTTGCTTCCAGAACCACCACTTCTGTTCCTGGTTTTACTCCTGCAACTAGAGTTTGATAATCTTCTACTTGAGTGTCGATCAAGGCGATCGCGCGTGCTGATCTTGTTGAGCAAGGCATTATACACCTCACAAATTAATTTATGTAACTAAATGCGTAGATTGCAGTTATAAAGTGCGATCGCTCGTTTCTCTCTGCTGCTAGTGCGATCGCCTGCAATATTCACCCAAAATAACATCAATTTTACTATAGCCTATGTCTACGTAAGTATGTGCGTAAGTATGTCACTGTTGACCAAAAGATATTCTCTTTGGTTTCTCAGACTTTACATAAATTTACTTTTTTTCATATTCTTGTTCTCAAATTTCAAATCTAAATTATGGCTAAATATATTCTTAAACGTTTGCTGGGACTATTGCCAGTCCTTTTCGGAATCACTCTGCTAGTATTTATATTTTTGCATTTGATACCGGGAGACCCAGCTACAGTGCTTTTGGGAGAACGGGGAACTCCCGAACAGGTGGAAATGTTGAGAGCGAGATTAGGTTTGAATCAGCCTTTACCTTTGCAATATTTGGCTTTTTTATGGAGTTTGATCCGCTTTGATTTAGGAAATAGCATTATTAGCGGTATTCCGATAATTGATGAAATTACAAGTCGGTGGCCTGCTACTTTTGAACTGTCTGTGGTGGCGATGTTGGTGGCACTTGTTATCGGAATTCCGGCGGGGATTGTGGGGGCTGTGAGGAAAAATAGCTGGCTGGACAATCTCGCGATGAGCGGTTCGTTAATTGGCGTATCTTTGCCCGTGTATTGGTTGGGATTGATGTTGATTTATTTGTTTGCTGTTTATCTGAAATGGCTGCCACCAAGCGGGCGGATTAGTGTAGATTTAGGGTTTGGTTTTAAGTCGATTACGGGTGTTTATGTTTTGGATGCCTTGCTGAGGTTGGATTTGGCGGCTTTGCGGGATGCGATCGCCCATTTAATCCTGCCAGCTTTGACTTTAGGAACTATTCCCCTAGCTATTATAGCTCGCATCACTCGTTCTGCGATGCTGGAAGTGCTTTCTCAAGACTATATCCGCACTGCGAGGGCTAAGGGATTGCCTGAATATTGGGTGATTTTGAAACACGCTTTAAAAAATGCGTTTTTGCCGATCGTCACAACTATCGGTTTGCAGTTCGGCACTCTTTTAAGCGGCGCTATTTTGACTGAAACAATTTTCTCGTGGCCGGGAATTGGTTCTTGGATTTATACCGGTATTCTGACGCGGGATTACCCCATTGTCCAAGGAGGAGTAATTTTTGTGTCTGTGACTTTTGTACTGATTAATCTGGCGGTTGATATTTCCTATGCTTTTTTCGATCCGAGAATTCAGTACCGTTAATTAAAAGGGGAGTTCAGCAGAAAATGCTTGTTTAACATCCGGCCGCAGCAGATAGTAAATGCTAGCCACTGCAAAACCCAGAGTTAAAAAATTGACTGCTGTACCGCCGCTGCCCAACATTTTGGCAATTTGCGCGAGGGTGGCGATGATGTGGACTATTAACGTTCCCGTCCATGCCCATTTTTTGAGTTGAAACAAACCCCAAGCTAAGAGTAAGGATAGGAGGCCTAAAATAAAACTTATCGCAGCAAAAATTGCAATGAAGCCGCCGATTACAGTACCAACTTTCGCCCCGCCGACAGCCGCACCGATACCGCCAAAAATGCCTGCAAAAAGTAAGATGAACAAGCCGTCAAGGAGGCTGAATACGCCGCTAATTAGCTGCAAGATGGCCAGAACTGTAACGCTTTGAGGACGATTCATTATTTTGATTTTCCATTTTTAACGAATTTGAAAAATATTTTAACCTGTTGCGGGCACAGAGCGGATATATATTCAGGATTTACGCAGCGCTACCCGTGAAACCGGGTTTATGAGAACAAGTGTGTCCATAGTGTGTCGTTGCGAGATTCGCACTGGCCGATCCCGCTGCGATCGCTATCACGAGTCCGCAATGACCTAGTGACGGTCGATCGATGTCAAATCCACCTTTGTTGCTGGTCAGAAGCGCACTCCTAGATCCCAAAAATAATATTATCTCCTAAAATATATTTTTATTTGCCAGCAGCCGGGAGCGATTCTGTTTGGGGCAACCTCTTTTGGCTGAAAAAAACTTAACATTTTTTAATAACTTGCAAAGATTAGCTATAATTGTTTGCAGGTGCTGGTTCGGGAACTTTTTATAAATCACCCGATCGGATGAGTCTGAAAGACGATGCCACGCATCAGCAAAAATTTTACCTTTAAGGTAATCCTGAGATTAAATTAGGTGAGTCGGTATGATCGTTAGCCCTAAAAAGGAAACTGCTCAGGTCAAGGTGGAAGATTCTCAGACTCTAGACACCAAGGCCGCAGAGACCAAAATTGCAGATAACAAAACCGCCCAAAAGCAGTCTCCGAAGAAACCCGCGCGCAAACGGCAGCGGTGGGCGATTGGGTTGGTTGCAGCCGGGTTGCTAGCTGTACCGACCACTATGTATATAGCTAAAAGTCGATCGCAGCCGAAAGTAGATGCGATCGCCACTATGACAGTGCCGGTGGAAGCGCAAAACCTCACGGTGCGGATCACGTCCAGCGGCACGGTGCAGCCCGTACAGCGCGTGAATCTCAGCCCCAAAGGCTCCGGCCGGATCGCAGAATTATTTGTGGAACAGGGCGATCGAGTGGAAGCCGGACAAATCGTGGCCCGCATGGAAAGCCGCGATGTAGAAGCTCAACTCCAGCAAGCTCAAGCCCGCGAAGCCAGCGTGCGAGCAAAACTCGCAAAAATCGAAGCCGGGAATCGATCGGAAGACATCGCCAGCGCCCGAGCGCGCTTAGAGCAAGCCGAGGCCAGTCTCGCGCAACTCCAAGCCGGCAGCCGCGTGGAAGAAGTTGCAGGAGCCAGAGCCCGCTTGCAGCAAACTCAAGCAGGCTTGCAGCGACTGCGAGCCGGCAGCCGCGTGGAAGAAGTCAGCCAAGCGCGAGCTCGTTTAGCCCAAGCTCAAGCTCGTTTAGCCGACGCTCAAACTGGCAGTGTCAAACAAGAAATTGCCCAAGCACAAACGCAAATTGACTCGAGTAAAGCCCAAGCCGAACTAACAGCTCAACGGGTAGAACGCAATCGGCCGTTAGTGGAAGAAGGTGCTCTGGCTAAAGATAAACTCGATGAACTAATTAAAGAAAATCGCACTGCCCAAGCTAAATTAATCGAATCCCAAAAACGCCTGCAACAACTGCAAGAAAGTCGGGAGTCGCAAATTCAGCAACTGCAAGCTGCTGTGCAAGTCGAGCAGCAAGCATTGAATCAATTGCAAAACGGCACGCGATCGGAAGAAATCGCCAAAGCCGAAGCAGAAGTTGCCGAAGCTAAAAGCAAATTAGTGCAGCTAGAAAACGGCAACCGTCCAGAAGAAATCGCCAAAGCCGAAGCAGCAGTTGCTGAAGCAAAAAGCCAATTGGCGGCACAAGAAAACGGTTCTCGCCCGGAAGAAATAGCTCAAGCTAAAGCTGAATTAGCCGAAGCTCAAGCTCAAGTCCGCTTTCAAGAAGTGCAGTTAGAAGATACGAAAGTTCGCGCTCCTTTTGCGGGAGTTATTACCCAAAGATACGCGATCCAAGGAGCTTTTGTAACTCCGGCAACTTCGGCCTCGGAAGCTACTTCGGCCACTTCGACATCGATTGTCGCTTTAGCTAGAGATGTGGAAGTTTTGGCTAAAGTCCCGGAGGCTGATATCAGTCAAATTAAACCTGGTCAAGAAGTTGAAATAGTCGCCGATGCTTATCCAGATAAAGTGTTTAAAGGCCGCGTTAAATTAATTGCGCCGGAAGCTGTTAAGGAACGGGATGTGACGCTATTTCAAGTGCGAGTTGCCATTGATACGGGCAAAGATTCGCTGCAATCGGGGATGAATGTAGATTTGAGATTTGTCGGTCAAAAGCTGAGCAATGCTTTAGTTGTGCCTACGGTGGCAATTGTCACTAATAAAGGTCAAACAGGCGTGCTAGTTCCCGATGAGAAACAACAGCCGAAGTTTAAAGCTGTTACCGTTGGCTCGACTATTGGCAACAAGATTCAGATTTTAGAGGGTGCCGCAGCGGGCGATCGCGTTTTTACCGAACTTCCTCAAGGTAAAAAGCTGGAGGATATTATCAAGAATCAGAAATAGGGCATAGGGCATGGGGCATAGGGCATGGGGAATTATTTATCTCGATCGCTCTAGGGTGTTTTCAAACCCCGATATCCCGCCTAACAAGCCTTAACAAGGGGGGGACAAGAGCAGTCAAAGTCCCTCTTAAGAAGGGGGGACAAGAGTATTCAAAGTCCCCCTTACTAAGGGGTATTTAGGGGGTTCGAGACTCGGCTACACGCGAGTTTATTATGGGTTTAAATATTAAGTTGACACGACGAATAATCCAAACGCCAAATCCAAAATCCAAAATCTAAAATCTAAAATCGAATTATGGATATTGTTGAAAGCGTCAAAATGGCCGTCACAACTTTGATGGCAAACAAGCTTCGCAGCAGCTTGACGATGTTAGGAATTATCATCGGCAATGCTTCGGTAATTTCTATGATCGGTATCGGCGAAGGAGCTCAAACATTTATCGAGGGACAAGTTAACTCTCTGGGTTCAAACTTGCTATTTATTATTCCCGGAAGTCCTGAAGCGCAAACCCGCCCGGTGATTCCGCCCCAGACTTTAGTAGTGGAAGATGCAGAGGCGATCGCATCTCAAGTTTCTTCTGTTCAAGAAGTCGCACCAACTCTCAATGACAGTCAACTCGTTACCTACCGCAACAAAAATGTCTCATCTTCCATTGTCGGAACTACCCCAGAATTTCTGACAGTCAGAAGCTTTGATGTTGGTAAAGGTCGATTTTTAAGCAAATTAGATTTAGAAAGACAAGAAAATGTGGCTGCTTTAGGATCGGAAGCAGCCGAACAATTGTTTGGCAATACACAGCCAGTTGGTCAATACATTCGCATCAAAAACTCGAGTTTTCAAGTGATTGGTGTCATGCAGGCGAAAGGCTCAAGTTTTGGCGACAATCAAGATATGAACGTTTATTTGCCGCTCACAACAATGGCCAATCGCATCGTTGGTCGCTCGTCTCCCTACGGTACAAAAGTAACGTTTATTTCGGTTGCCATAAAGGATGAAACTATGATGCAAGCGGCCCAATTTCAAATAGAAAATTTACTGAGATTGCGGCATAAAATTACTAAGGAGGATGATTTTACTGTCCGAAATCAGAAAGATTTAATGAATACTTTGGGCAGCATTACTGGTGCTTTGACTTTGATGTTGGCTTTCGTGGCGGCAATTTCGCTGTTTGTCGGCGGCATCGGGATTATGAATATCATGCTGGTTTCTGTTACCGAACGTACCAAAGAAATTGGATTGAGAAAGGCGATCGGAGCTTCTCAGCAAGATATCCTAATTCAGTTTATGATCGAGTCTGTGATTTTGTCAGCGGCAGGCGGTGCTATCGGTACTGGATTCGGTATTGGCGGCGTGCTTTTAGTCTCTGCTTTTACTCCCCTGCAAGCTAGTGTTTCCCCAGTGGCGATCGCACTTGCAGTCGGTGTTTCCGGCAGTATCGGCTTATTTTTTGGCATCGTACCTGCAAAACAAGCTGCTAAATTAGACCCGATTGTGGCATTGAGAAGTGCTTAATTAGTTTGTTGACGGTAGGCTATTGACTGTTGACTGTTGACTCTAGTATTTAGTTATTAAGTACTGTGTCATTTTCGCTGTGCGTCGCAATCCCAATGCCCTGGGGTTTTGACGCACAGCAAACAATGACATATGGCTTTCTTTCTTGTTCCTTCTTGTTCCTTTAAAAAAAATATGAATTTTATTGAAAGCGTCAAAATGGCCGGTCAAACGCTACTAGCCAACAAAATTCGCAGCAGTTTAACAATGATTGGCATGATTGTCGGCAACGCTTCAGTAATTGCCATGATGGGAATTGGACAAGGAGCTCAAAAATTTGTAGCAGGACAAGTTCAATCCCTGGGTACAAACGTATTAATCGTGAGGCCCGGAGTTCCCAACGCCAGGCGAAGTTCGATCGCAAGTGCGCCTCAAACACTGATAGTAGAAGATGCAAAGGCGATCGCAACTCAAGTCCCCTCCGTTCAAGGCGTGTCAGCAGAACTTAACAGTTCCGAAATAGTTCGCTACAGCAACAAAAATGTTTCGGCTCTAATTTTTGGCACGATTCCAGAATTTCTAGAAGTCAGAAGCTTTGAAATGGCAAAAGGGCAGTTTTTGACCGAACTAGATGTTAAGGAAAGTAACCAAGTTGTGGTTCTAGGTTCAGAATTAGCGGAAAAACTTTTTGGCAATACAAATCCCTTGGGCGAACAGGTGCGTATCCAAAATGTCAGCCTCAAAGTAATTGGAGTATTGGCACCCAAAGGCACATCTTTTGGTACGAATTACGATAACTCGGCCGCAGTGCCGATCGCCACAATGGCCAACCGCATTGTCGGGCGGACATCTCCCTACGGTTTAGCTGTCACGTCGATATACATTTCTATTAAAGATGAGTTGCTAATGGATGCGGCGCAATTTCAGGTAGAAAACTTGCTGAGACTGCGGCACAAAGTTACTACCGAAGATGACTTTACAGTGAGAAATCAAAAAGATTTAATGGCAACAATGGGTGCGATTTCCGGGGCTCTGACACTTATGTTAACTGCTGTTGCCAGCATTTCCCTTTTAGTAGGCGGCATTGGGATTATGAACATTATGCTGGTGTCCGTCAGCGAACGCACTCAGGAAATTGGGCTCAGAAAGGCGATCGGCGCATCCCAACAAGATATCTTATTTCAATTTATTGTCGAAGCTGTAATTTTATCAGCCGCCGGAGGGATAGTCGGTACTTGCGTAGGTATCGGCGGTATCTTGCTTGTAGGTAATTTCACGCCCTTGCAAGCTGGTATTTCGCCTGTGGCGATCGCCCTGGCTGTCAGTGTATCCGGTGCAGTCGGCCTCTTTTTTGGCGTCGTCCCCGCCCGCCAAGCCGCCAAACTCGACCCGATCGCAGCATTGAGGAGTGCTTAATAAATATATACTTACTCCGTTACACAATCCGCGCCTTTTATGCTGGTAAAAAGTATCTTGCTCTAAATATAAAAAAAAACTGTTTTTTTATGAAAAATCAACAACCTTGCAGTATCTGAGGCATTTTTAATGTCTGTACTTTTACGCAGATTCAAAGCGCAAAACTTCATAAAAAGCCCGTTAAATATTAAATAAAGCTTGGTTGTGGCGTTTAATTCTCAACCAGAAAGTTTAATATTGTTAAATAAAGGGTAAACTCACCTAAGCATCTACAGACGGTACGAACCTTTGCGCTTTAATCAAAATATCCAATAAATAAACATGGCATCCCTCACCTCTAGTCCTAAATTTGACTATCTTGAAGGAACCACCCAACCAGACAGATTTGACGGATTGGATGGCAACGACATAATTTATGCCAACAGCGGAGACGACTTTCTCGAAGGCGATGCAGGCAAAGACAAAATCTGCGGCGATCGAGGTAACGATACTATCACCGGCGGTGCAGATAATGACATCCTCTGGGGAGGCAAAGACAGCGACCTAATTAATGGCGATTCCGGCAACGACATAATTTATGCGGGCGCAGGTAGCGATACCGTCAGCGGCGGCACAGGCGATGATATATTTGCCATTGCTAAAGGCAGCGGTGGCCCAACTCTAGCTGCTGCCGACTACATCGCCGACTTCGGCAACGGCAATGACAAAATTCGATTGCTAGACGGCCTCAGCTTTGAAGATTTAAACATCCAGCAAGGCACCGGCATCAACAGCAACAGTACCGTAATTCAAGACAAACTCACGGGCGAGTATTTAGCAGTCTTGCCGGGAGTCAACAGCAGTACGATCGGCCGCGACCAATTCACAAATCAGCTATCGGCAAACCCTGTCATCGAGTGGAACGGAGTCATGCTGAATGCAGTGCGGACTGCCAGCAGCGCGCCTCCCCTCGCTTCCCGCAACATGGCAATGGTTCACGCAGCCATTCACGATGCTGTTAACTCGATAAGCAAAAAATACAGCCCTTACCGGGTCAACATAGATGCACCAGCAGGTACATCAGCAGAAGCTGCCACCGCCGCAGCCGCCCACCGCGTCTTAGTCAGCGTCTACCCAGCGCAAGCAGCCACATTCAACGAAGCATACGCATCGTCTTTAGCTAAAATTACCGACGGCAAAGCCAAACAAGACGGGATAGCCCTCGGACAGCAAGTTGCCGACCAAATTATCAGTTCGCGGAGTACAGACGGCATCACGAAAGTAGTGCAGTACACCCCCAAAACCGACCCCGGTAGTTGGGTGCCGACTCCCCCCGCCCTTGCCGCCGCGCTGGCCCCACAGTGGCGGGACGTGACTCCTTTTGCGATGACTAGCGGTTCTCAGTTCCGCCCGTCGGGCCCGCCCGCCCTTGACAGCGCCAAGTACGCAGAGGAAGTTAACTACGTCAAAGAAATCGGCAAAAGTGACAGCCTCACGCGCACCCCAGACCAAACAGCAATCGCCAAATTCTGGGCCAACGGCGCTGGGACGTTTACGCCTCCGGGTCACTGGAACCAAATCGCCGAAGAAACAGCGACTCTCACGGGTCAATCCTTAGAAGATACCGCCCGCTTGTTCGCCCTGCTAAATTTTTCCCTCGCCGATGCAGCTATTAGCTGCTGGGATGCTAAGTACCAATACAATTTATGGCGGCCGGTGACAGCTATCCGCCAAGCAGACACAGACAACAATCCCAACACGACAGCAGATGCCCAGTGGACTCCGCTGATAACTACTCCGCCGTTCCCTGAGTACACGTCGGGCCACAGTACCTTTAGCGGTGCAGCAGATGCAGTTATGACCTCTGTATTGGGTTCGGATTTTGGCTTTGCAGATAGGGGAGACAGGACTGTCAACACTTTGCGAACCTACGAGAACTTCAGCGAAGCGGCCGACGAATCGGGCATGAGTCGCCTTTACGGAGGCATCCATTTCATGAGTGCTAATGTAAACGGTTTGAGTGCTGGTAGAAATCTGGGTAACTTTGTTGTCCAGAATTTCTTAGTGTAAGAAAGTAGCAGTCCCAGATAGTTTTGTAGTGAGGACTGAAGTCCTCACTCTGGTTTTTAGTTTTTCATAAATAAACTCCTTACTACCCTCGCAACGTTGCTAATTTTATGGTGAATTTAGTAGCAAGTCTAATTGCTTATACATACCAGGCTCAAAAGCTATCTATGTATGACATAGAGGCTCCTATTTACACTTTTAATTAATTCGGATTTCAGCCGTCTAACTCACCTTCAGAGACAGTCTATGTTGACCGTTGCACTCGCTCGCCCGCGTCGAACTTGCGTTATATAGCGTTTTGTAGGGTAATTCCCCCTGCTTAAACCCACGTTCCGCAGTTCTTAACATAGTCAAAAATATGTTGACGAGAAAACGTCATTCTAGGAATTTAATTGCCAACATATTCTCGACAATTAATGATTATTGAGAATCCAGGAATACTCCTTAATAAAAACTCATATTTCTACATATCAGCGTTCGGCTTGTAGAGAAAGAATTACAGCCATTTATTACCAAAAAATCCCCAATTAATGTTAAGATCTGCGGAATGTGGGATTAAACCTATCCATAGGATTGTTGCCTGAGTCCTATGAATTTTCTTTGAGTCTTATTAAAAAACTTTGCGATTTCAGGGTTGAAAGTTTTACCATAGTAAGATATACCTATTGAGCTGACCAGGAGCATCTGATTATGAGTGGTTCCAGCAGTGACGGTAATTTTTTCGATCTAACTCCCAATTCTGATTACTTGAGGCTAACCCCAGGACTTTTAAATCCCTTCACCACAGGACTGCGGGCTTTAGAAGGTAATGATACTGTGATTGGTTCTGTCTCTTCAGAATCGATCGATGGCGGTGGCGGTCAGAATTTCCTGTTAGGAGGTAGCGGTAACGATGCCCTATTGGGCGGGAACTTTGATGACTTCATCTCTGGCAACTTTGGGAACAATACCCTCGTTGGAGGTCAAGGAACAGACTCGCTGCACGGTAGTCAAGGCAGCGACATACTTACAGGTTCTGATGACCAAGACAGTTCGGTTAGCAATGTGGGTGGAGACACGCTAATTGGTGGTAGCGACAATGACTCTTTTGTACCCCAAACCGAACTAAAAGCAGCAGCAGTAGGAGTAACAGACCTCGGTACCCTGAAAAATTCAATTAGCCTGAATGGCTTCGTAGATGAAAACAAGTTCAGACATATTTACCCTTTCACCACTGACACACTCAGCAGTCTCACATTGAGACTCAACGGTTTGAGTGCGGACGCTGATTTATTCTTGGTGAGGGATGCTAATGATGATGGTGAACTGAGTCCAGACGAAATCGCCTCTGCTTCTGGCTCCCTAAATCTTGGAAGTCTGCCAGAAGTAATTGAAAATCGCTTTCTTTTACCGGGCCAATACTATGTCTACGTTCAACAGTACGTTCAACAGGGTGTAGCGGGCGCTAACACCAGCTACAACCTGGATATAAATGTCAAGCTAATTCAGTTATCGCTGAACCAAGCTATTCCTCCACTTGTCGGCACATTTAGCAGCGAAGTCAAGTATTCGTTGGACGGCTTTGTTGAAAAAAACAAACCTGTGCAACTCTACAAATTCGATCTCCCACAGCCCAGCAACCTTCAAGTCAACTTGCGGGGAATGTCTCCGGGTACAGATGCGGATTTAGTGCTGTTTCAGGATGTCAACCAAGACAACAAGGTTGATTTTGGTGAAATTGTTGACACTCCTCAACAGCAAGGCAACAATCCAGAGGAAATTTCCTTTAAAGGTTTGTCAGCAGGTACTTATTATCTCGGAGTCAATTCTTTTGAAGGCGACACGCTCTACAACCTCAGCATCTTAGCTGCACCGACAACAGATAAGTTCAACACCTTGTTTGGCTACGGACTGGTGGATGCAGCAGCGGCAGTTGCGAAGGCCACTGGTAAACCGTTGGATGCTGCTAACCCGCTCACCAGTGCAGCGGTAAAAAATAACATAGGAGACTTAAACCTCCTCAATGTTGCCCCAGCCTGGAAAGCAGGATACACGGGTAAAGGTGTTGTGGTTGCGGTACTTGATAGTGGCGTTGACTTGAGTCATCCCGATTTAAAGGGCAACATCTGGCGGAATCCTAAAGAAATTCCGGGGAATGGTATTGATGACGATGGCAACAAAGTTCCTGATGATGTAAATGGGTGGGATTTTGTAGATGGCGATGCTACTGTCTCCCCAGATTCAAACGATCAGCTTGGGTTTCACGGAACTCACGTAGCAGGAATCATTGGGGCGAAAAGAAATGGAATTGACATCAATTCTCCCAATAACAGCTACGAAATGAATGGGGTTGCTTATGATGCTCAAATTATGCCAATTAGGGTGGGAAGTTTTGGAGGTGTGAAATCTACTACCACTGTCGTTGATGCCATTTACTATGCGGTTAACAATGGCGCAAATGTGATTAACATGAGTTTCGGCGGACGAATGGCAGACGGGCAGGAAGAACGAAAAGCCCTAGAATATGCCAAGCAACGCGGAGTTTTTGTGGTGATGTCAGCGGGAAATGAGAGGGCCCAAGTCAACTCTAGCGAACCAGGTTTTCCAGCATTTTATGCTTTCGATAATTTGGGAATAGCTGTCGGAGCAGTAACAAGTTTTCCAGGCAAACAGGTAACAGTTTTTTCCAATCCTGCTGGTTCGATACCAATAAATTTTGTGGTTGCTCCGGGCCATGAAGTCTTATCTACAATTCCGATTACGCCGGAAAATGTAGGTTATGGCTTCCTGCAGGGAACGTCTATGGCTGCTCCCTATGTTGCGGGTGTAGTTGCTCTAATGCTTCAGGCGAATCCAAAGTTAACTCCTGACCAAATTTTGGAATTTCTGACTACAACAGCAAAACCTGAAGGAATTACCCCGGAAGTTCGTGAGACT
The DNA here is from genome assembly GCF_036704885.1 of Microcoleus sp. F4-D5. NCBI lineage: Bacteria > Bacillati > Cyanobacteriota > Cyanophyceae > Oscillatoriales > Microcoleaceae > Microcoleus > Microcoleus sp. F4-D5. Next base: position 21,675 of record NZ_JAUBSX010000069.1, read on the forward strand.
AGTTAACAATCGCTGGGAAATTTCCCGAACCCCGGTTTCTTGGAGAAACTGGGGTTTTGAAGATGTACACAGGACTTACGCACGGCCCAGAAACCGGGTTTTTTCGAGTCTCTTCGCTGCCGCCCGCCGAAACCGTAAAAAATCCGGTTTCTAAGCATCGCAGCGGGTGGTCAGAAACCGGGTTTTTTCCCCAGAATATGTTACAGATGGCAGAAGCTGCCAAAAACCGGTTTCTTGGGTTTTTATGCGTAAGTCCTGGTACATTATTTTTATCCAACTACTTACCGTCTAGTTACAGTTGAGTGAGAAATGCCGATCGCACTCTAAGTTTACCAGGGCGATCGCCTGACGGTCAAACTCACGTTACTACAAACAAGTTTTTAGACTCTTCTTCCCGTTTATTCGAGCAATTCTACAGTGCCGAGATACCCATCTACTCGGACTTTTTGACCGTCTCGCAAGCGAGTTGTAGCTTCAGGAATATTCATCACTGCGGGAATTTTGTACTCGCGAGCGATAATTGCTCCGTGAGATAGTTGGCCGCCAACTTCGGCGATAATTGCTGTTGCTCCTAACAGCAGCGGTGCCCAGCCTGCATCGGTGTAGGGGACTACGGCGATCGCATTTTCTCCTAAATCTGTGCTCGCGGTGCGGCAAATCTTGACAAAGCCTTCGACACGACCGATACTTGCGGGAATTCCCTGGAGGATATTAGTTGCAGATGTTGCAGAGTCGATCGACCTTTTCTGAGAATTTGGCAGCAAATTGCCGTAGACTACAGGGGGAATCGGGCGATCGCGATCGGCTACCAGGCGATCGCGCCTTTCCCTAATTGTATCCTGAAAAGAAACACTCGCGCCGCTGCGAATCCACTGCTGAATTTCCCCAAATTCCAGATAAAAAATATCCCCGCTTTCCTGAAACACCTGCATTGCCAATCCGCAAGCTTCAATCTCCAAAAAAGTCCAGCGCAGGTGAGCCAACAACCGCGCGTAAATTTCGCTAATTTCGTTTTTGACGATCGCTCTTTCTTGACATTTATCTAATCGCGAATTCTGCCCAAAAGTCAAGCCTAACTTCCGCTTTTCGACTAAATTTGTTTCGGCTTTTTGAGCCATAGTTATTAGCAGTTTTTGGTAAACTTCCGGCTGTTCTCGCCAAGTAGGAACAGCGATATCCGTTCCCACCTCGCTCAAATATCCGTAAGTATCAAGCCACTTTTCAAATTCTGCTTGTAAAGCCGGAGTTTCGGCAAATGTCTGTGCTAAATGTGCCACTGAAACAGTTTCGTCAGGCTGCGAAACAGCAGCTTGCCGCAATTTCTGAGCCAACTGCTGTAAAGCTCGCACCGAAGCAATTTCAGGAGCGCTATCATTCTCCAGCCAGTCATCGTCAACTCGAAAAATAGCCTTGCGAATAGCCAGCCCGATCGGCCCTAATATATTGTAGTAAGTAATCGGTTTCAGCCACTCCTGAATTTGCTCCGCTCTCTCCAACAATTCCGACAAATATTGATAATTGGGCATTGGGCATTGGGCATTGGGCATTAATATTGCTTCTTCGCTCGAACCTCTTCCCTCTTCCCTCTTCCCTCTTCCCTCTTCCTTCTTCCCTCTTCCCTCTTCCTTATCCAGACTTTGCAGTGCCGGGAGGAAAATAGAAGTACGATCGCCCTTAAATTCTGCATTGAGCGCCCTCTCCCGCTGCACCAGACGCCACAAACCGGGCAAATTGGGCAAAATCTTCCCCAAAGGCGGCTTGCCCATTTTTTGCCCTCTCAGCAAAAATTCCAAACCCTGCTCCGGCAATCCCATCATCCGAAAGATTTCGCCCAACAAAGTCGCATTAAAATAGGCGTGAGAACCCAGCAAAGTTGCCGTTTCATTAAAGTTTAAGCCGATCGCGCGATCGCCCAAAACCACCTTAAATATTTCTCCCCAAACCCCGCAAGTCAGCGGCCGGTTAATCGACCAAGTTAGCGGGCGAATTGCACCGGGAATCACTTCTGCTGCAATAGTGCGCGTCCAAAAAGGCTGCAAATTAGTAATTGGGCGGCTTTGCAAAATCCAAACTTTTTCCCCGTCCCAACTCCACTCAATATCCTGCGGGATTCCGTGAAAAAATGCTTCTATCGCTTGGGCTTGTTTCACCAATTCTGCTATAATATATTGAGGAATTATTGAATTACTTTGAAGTTCATTTAATTGTTTTTCTAAGGATTCAGGTGTACTAAAATCAATTTCTAAGTGAACCGGAGTACATTGTCCGCCGACAACAGCCTCGGCTCCTCCCGGTAAAGCTTCTATAATTACCTGGGAACCACCATCTAAAGGATTGCGACTGAACATGACTCCCGCAATTTGGCTGTCAATATAAGGCTGAATTAATACAGCCATTTGGGTATCGGGCAATTGTCGCTGTCGGCGGTAAGCCACAGCTTCGGAAGTCCAATAAGACTGGCGGCAGCGATTAATTGCATCAAGCAATTCTGATTTAGTTGAAACAGGCCCAATTGTTTGATATTGTCCGGCAGCGGAACTGGTATCGCCATCTTCTCCCGCAGCAGAAGAGCGCACAATCATTCGATTTTGGATTTGGGATTTTAGAGTTTGAATGACAGCATTGGGAATTGACGACAATTCATCGCTATTTCCTCGATGCCCGATGCCCGATGCCCGATGCCCGATGCGCGCTTCTTGTGATAATATCCAACCAGCAGGTACGTTAAAACCTGCCCGTTTAAGTTGAGACAATTTAGCAGCTTTATCGCCGCAGATTGCCGCATCTAACGAGTCATCAAGAGAAAACAATCGATCTGATTTAGATAAAGCCATATCATCACCCTGACTGAAATTAATTGCTGCTAACAAAACAGCTAATCCTGCTGCTGCTAAAAATTCGGGCATTGATTGTCGCCACACCCAAACCCAAATAGGCGTGCACAGACACCCGCAACGGGAAGCAAATAGTCTCGCCCGATCGCCCTCACCCCACCACCGCTGTGCCAAACCCCACACCAGCAGCCCCCAAATGCCCGATGAAACAGCCACCGGCGGCGAAAATACCAAAAGACCCCAAACAGCGTTTGTCACCCCTCCACCTCGGGCGATCGCATATCTGCCCGCAACTAGCGGAATTAACAGGGCGATCGCGATCTCCGGTGCATCCGGAAACCAAAATCGCCCCGCCAACACCGGCACAATACCCCTGGCAATTTCCACCAACACCGCAGCAATTCCCGCTAATTTCCCCCCGTGAACGAAAGCTGCCGACACGCCCACATTCCCCGTGCCCAGCGCCCTCAAATCTCGGCGGGTAAAGACTCGCACCGCCCATCCCGTTAGCGGTAAAGCACCCAGGCTGAAACTAGCAGCCAACAGCAATGCTATTGTCCCCAACGGCATAAAATCAGCTCTCCTATTTTCAACCTCCAAACATTATGACGGCAATTCTGTCAATTTTTCTGTCTTCCGATATATCAACCAGACGGCATTAGCACTTAAGATAATGTAAAAGTAGAGTAGATAAGGATTTAGCCTAATGATAGATATCAGCTTGACCGCTCCCATGGCAGTTCTTGTTGCACCCATCAAGCAAGTAACGATCGATCTGCTGATGCAGCAGCCAGTGCCGGAATCAAGTGTCAGCTTGACCGCTCCAATAGCAGTTCTTGGTGTTGGCTTTGTTGCCGCAGTTACGATCGGCTCGATCGCCTGGTACAACTCCAAGCGCCCCCCCGGTTGGGAATCCAAAGAACGCCCTGATTTTGTTCCGAAAGTTGATAAAGACGATTTGATTGCTGATGTTTCTGACTCGAAACGTAAATAAAACAAAGTTTCTTTAGAGGAATAAAAGCAGGACTTGTGCATTAATGAGGAAACTCGGTTATTGCGAGTTTGTCATTGCCAGCCGGAGCGGCAATTTCAATGGTGCGCTTTTCCATTTTTTGCACAAGTCCTAGAAATTTCAAATCCCAATCTACAATCTACAATTAAGGTGCGCCTCTAAGCACCCCACATATACAAGAATAAGGCTAAAAAGTAGTTTTAGACGATACATATAGCGTCAGGTGCGCCCAGTGAACTGACAGATGCTGGGTCTAAGACTGATATAGAAGTTCTGGATAAGTCTTGTGAATATTGTGTAGGGACTATTCAGAAAAAGCCCCTACAAATTGGCTATTCCGCGCTAGTTATGCTTGCTTGTTTTTGCAGCGGATTGAGCTGCCTAACCGAACTTTCTTTGGCATCTTCAGCGCTATCTTTCAGGAAAGCAGAACCATCCTTAAAGGCGGCGCCTACTCTCTCTAAGATATTGGCATCGGGCTCGCTGCGATCGAATACGGGTTGAGCCTGAGTCGGCGGTCCGTCTGGCGCTTCTAAGAGAGCTCTATCTCCCCCGAGTGCGGGGTCAAACTTGTCAGTTTCCATCGGTGCAGAGCCCGGATCGAGCAGCCTTGAGGAATTAGATTGAGCGTTTGTTCAGGCCAGGAGACGATCGCGTGCGATCGACAAATCAGCCCGATTCTTTTCGGCTTTAGCAGGCGATTGATTGACTTTAGGGTCGGTAGACATTTGATAATTCGTGTATCCATCTCCACCGGCTTTGTGGGGGTTATTCATTCCTCCCATTTGAACGGGAGGATTCTCAGGCCGAGCACCTCGAACATCGCCCGAATTGCAAGCGGTGCTGGTAAACAGCAGCACACCTGCCATAAATACAGTCAAAAATTGAGTCAAAAATTGACCGATACGCAGTCTTTTAAAAAAAGCAGTTACAGTGTTCACAAAATTTTTCCAAATTTTTCCTACTACTTGTCAAGAGTAAAAATAAACTCCCCATAGCTGCCTCTAACGGCGGTGATACTTTGCCGCATATTGCTATCTATTTTTTTATAACTTTAGAGGGATTTAAAAAGTGCGATCGCCTTCGATAGATTATTTTTGTTAGGACTAACAAGCCAGTATCTAGAAACCCGGTTTTTTTTACCGGGTTTCTAGAGAAATTTCGGTTGAGAAACTCGCGTACCCGACCGAGAAGAAAAGGGCGGAGGTAGTTTCAAAGCGCAGTCTTCGGATGCGTTCCAATAATTGCTCGATGACAAAAGCTTTTCGGTTTTTGACCGCGCCCAAAAACCGATACTTGCGAACGACTCCTGCCGTGGAAATCTAAAAATTTTAGACTCAGGTTCAAGATTCCAGATTGATCTGGAGAGTAAATCTAAAATCTAAAATCTAAAATCTAAAATCTTTAGACTCAGTTTCAAGATTCCAGATTGATCTGGAGAGTAAATCTAAAATCTAAAATCTAAAATCTAAAATCTTTAGACTCAGGTTCAAGATTCCAGATTCATCTGGAGAGTAAATCTAAAATCTAAAATCTAACATCAATTGACGTACCCTACCAGCTACTAAGCTGAGAACGCTACTGCTAATTTGGGAATTCTTCGACTTTCGCTTCAGCTTGCAAAGTCAGCAAACCAGCTTCTACATTTAGCTGTTGAATTCGCAGGGACATTCCCTCAAGTTCAAAATTTCGCAAGTTTAAAACTTCACCAGCTTTGTCCGCCAAAGCTTCAGTTAACTCCGGCGAAAACTCCTTGTTTTCGGGATACTCGACATCCTGAAGAGAAATTGCCCAACCGCCCGCTGCGATCAGAGGTTTTGCTGTAAAATAAATCTTTTCAGTTGAGGCACTTTCCCGCACCAATACCTCAGCATTTAAAGCGATTTTTCCAGCTAGCAATTGGCACTCAATAGTTTTAACGTCTATTGTCACCAGTTGTCCGTCAACAGTAACTTTTAAGTTTTTCAGTTTCCTGCTGATGTATTCGGAATTAAAAGCGCGGTTGATATCGCTTTCTGTTAAAACTGCGCGCGCCCCACCGAAGGCAGGCCCGTTCAGTTCTATTTTGCCAAACATAGCGGTCAGGGGATTGACAGCAATATCCTTGACCTGAATTTGCAATTCTTCCACCCGCAAATCTTGCTGCATTACCAGTCCTTTGCCCTCAACTGCAACGGCCTCTACTTCTCCCTGGGCTAGCTGGCCAGGATCGGTGTTAACTGTGACCGACAAAGTTTCCGATTCGTCTAATTTGCTAGCAATAGCAATCTCGGCCACTTTGTCGATCGCCTGTTCCCCTAAACTTCTATTTTGTTGAAGCACGCTCAGAATTCCTACTAATTATTGTTTCCAAAATAGTAGTTAATACTTAATAAAGTTAGCGTCTTCCTGTCGGCAGGTTTCTCATATAAAAAAAACTCAGCCAAAGACAGAGGGTTTCCAGAAAATGGCTAAAATTAGTAAGGTTCGCACCCTAAGTTGAGTCCGTTGCGAAGCGGTGAAAAATCAAAAACTCGGATTTTTACCAAAAGTCTTTTCGAGAAGTTCGATCGCCCGCTACAATAAGTAAGAGCAGGCACCGCTTTTTGCAATGAATTCAGAATCAACTCTCGCTAGACTACAAGCTACGCTTCCCGACGGAAAACTGCCTTCTAGCTACGGGGTATACTTCAAAAACACCCTAGTAGCCCTGTGTCACGCCCTAGAAGACCACATTTTGCAAACTAGCGGCGGGGACGATATCGAACTCAAACCCCTAGTTTTGGTGACGTTTCAGCAGGGTAAATGGTATTTACAGGAAGCAGATCGCTACCTAGATATTGCTAATGCCTCTCGGCGCGTTGTCATCGGTGCAGTAGCCGACAGCGGTTTCGCTACCCACAAAACCGGGCAATTAGAAAATGTATCTTTAATAAATCTCGATGAGATCGACCCGTTAATCCAAGAATGGAATTTAATCATCCTCGCCCCGACATACAAAGCAATGGTGCTTTGCCGCGAACTTTCAGCCGAGGAATACTTGCCCCAAGGCAAGCCAGAAGTAGATGCAGAACGAAAGTTCTACGGTTTGTGGTCGTTTGACCAGTCTTTGGTGTCGGCGGCAGCAGAAATTTTTATAGAACAGACGCGACATTACAACTCTCCCCTGGCAGACAATTTGCTGGAAATGTACCGCGAAATCCAGGCTACCATTGGCCCGCCCTTGGCAGACATTAGCGGCGTGGTATCGCGGATAGTCAGTTACCTGCAAAGTTCTCAGCAGCAAATGGTAGCAATTAACCGCCAAACCCGCGAGTTGTGGGAATTGGAAGGTCAAGCTTTGCGCGTCAGCCGCAATTTGAACGCTAACAAACTTCAAGCTTTTCTGCGGATGGCCCAGCGCGTGGACGAACGGGATACCTCAAATCCTACAGCGTCTTTGCAGGTGGCGGCTTTGTCGGAAACTTTGGGTCAACTGCTGGATTTGCCGGCTTTGCAGTTGCGCAGGCTGCGGCTGGCCGGATTGCTGTTTCGAGTCGGCTTAGTTTCGGCCCCGAATGAGGTGTTCGATCGCACTCCCGATGCTTTCGACCAAGCAACGCTATCATTTTGGCGCGATCGCAGTTTCATCGGTTCCCAACTGCTGCAAGCAATGCCAGAGTTAGCACCAGTTGCGGAAATTGTCAAGCACAAACTCGAATATTGGGACGGCAGCGGCAAGCCAGAGGGTTTGCGAGGCGAATCGATACCCGTTGCTTCGCGGATTTTGGGGTTGGTCGCTTATTTTCAAGAATTGACTCAACCGCGCGGCGATCGTCCGGCTTTGAGTTTGAGCGAAGCTTTGGAAGAGTGCCGGCAACATTGCGGCATTCGCTTCGATCCGGCTTTGGTGGAAACTCTCAGCAACGTCGTCAGGCTGGCAGAAATGGGTTTGATGGAGTTACCGAACCGCCCGAGCCAACTGCCGAATGTATGGTTGGAGGATTTGGGCGATCGAACGACCGCAGCCGCTCCGGCATTATAAAATAACTGGATGGGTAATGGGCGATCGGTAATTGGTAATTGGGAACTTGTACAGAGGGTAGCCGAAGTATCGGGCATTTAGGACTCGGGCACAAATCCTTTCCAACACTAGAAAAATCAGCTCTCTGTGCGCGGTGCGCACCCTACCGCTCTTGCTGGAAGTCGCAGCCTCTCTGTGCGCGGTGCGCGCCCTACCGCTCTACTAATGACTAAAAACTCATGACTGATGACTAAAAACTCATGACTAATGACCTCGAAGCCATACGCAAAGGCAAAATTTTGATGTTGGCCGGCACCGATTTAGCGGGTACAGACTTAGCGGGAGCCGATCTCGCCGATGCTGACTTGTCTCAAGCCAACTTGAGTGGAGCTAATCTCGCCGGCGCTAACTTGCAGCGGGCCGTATTGCGAGCCAACCTCCGCGGCGCTGACTTGAGCGGCGCTGACTTGAGCGGCGCTGATTTTCGCAATGCCGATTTGCGGGGAGCTTCGTTCGCTAACGCTGTAGTCCGCGAGGCAAGTTTTGGGGGTGCTTTTTTGACGGGGGCATCCATCGGCAATTTGGATTTGAGCGGTGTCGATTTTCGGGGTGCCGATTTGCGCGGCGCTGCTTTGGCTCGGGCAATTTTGCACTCTGCCGATTTGAGCAATGTCAATTTGTCCGGCGCTGATTTGTCGGGCTCTGACTTGGAAGAAGCGATCCTGAATGGAGCCGTACTGCGCGGCGCTAACCTGACGGGGGCTAATTTGCTGTGCGCCTCGATCGAACAAACCGTTTGGGATGGAGCCCTGCTCGATCGCGCCTGTCTCCAAGGCACCCCCCTGAGCAATTAAAAGATCAAAAATGTTGTTTTTCACGCACACCGTGAAAACAATCCGTGCTTATGATGTGAATAAGCACAAGCTATTTTAACATTTCTTAATAGGAGGTTATAATGGCGACTGTAGATGAGCAAACGAATAAATGGTAGCAGCTTTGTTTAGCGGTACATCCTTTCAAGGTCAAAGTGGCGATCGCCTTGTTAGTAAAGTAGCAGGAGCTGCGATCGCAGCCTTATTCAAACGTTCTGAAAAGGCCGAAGCCAACATCCGAGTCGAACCCGTAGCCAAACTCTTGCAGGGAAGCATCGACGGTTTCGACTTCATTGGCAAAGGTATGTTGATGTACAACGGCCTCCGCATAGAAGTGATGGAACTATACCTGCAAGCAGTCTCAATTGATTTTGGGGCAATTTTTGCAGGTCAAGTCAAATTGCGGCAGCCTACCCAGGCAAATATGCGAGTAGTTTTAAGTCGATCGGATTTAACCACCTCATTCAATACACCTTTTGTAGTTGAAAAACTCCAGAAGCTGAAGTACCAAGAGCAATCTCTGCACTTTCAAAACACTGAAGTCAGCTTCGGAACCGACAAATCAATTCGGCTTCAGTCCGAAATTACCGTAGGCGATGCCAGCGAACCCGTCAACATAGATATCACAGCTCAATTGCAAGTAGAAGACAGACGCAAAATCCAATTTGTCAGCGTTACTTACGGCGGTGACGGGCAAGCAGTAGACTTGGGTCAAGCTATAATTGCCCACGTAAATAACTTGCTAGACTTAGACAAATTTGCCTTAGAGGGGACTCAACTGCGAGTAGACCGCTGCCGAGTTCAGAACGACGAGCTGGTTTTCTACGGTTGGGCTGGTATCGAACAGTTCCCCAAAGGCAAGCGCTAAACCTCAGCCTGCTGAGGTTTGCCCAGCCCTATAGTTCGGAAAAACAGTATTTTTCAGTTAGCAAATAACCCGCACCGGCGGGTTTTGCTTTAGATTTTAGATGCGAGGAAAATCTCAAATCTCAAATCTCAAATCTCAGTTCGATCGACTCAAAATCAGCACAGAGGTTGATTCGGGGGGGGCAATTATTTTGATACATTTAAATAATAAATTAAATCACCCTCAAGAATAAAGATGCTCGGATTTTATTTATTTTGTATCTACGTCGCAGTCTTGTCCGTGTTTGCCGGGCCTCGGCACCGCCGGTCTGAGAAATGGTGGGTAGAAATTGTCACCGATTTGCCCCACTGTACCTACTATTTTGGCCCCTTCGACACCAACAAAGAAGCATCAAGCAATACTCCAGGCTACATCGAAGACTTGGAAAGCGAAGGAGCCAAAAGGCTTAGCATCCGCATCAAACGCTGTCAGCCTTCGCATCTCACAATTTGTGAAGATGAAGTCTCAGAAAGTTTGACGATTTAATGACTTTGAGTTTTGAGTTAACTCAAAGCTCAACAAAAATATAAACACGCTCTTCTCCCAGTCCTTGCCTTGCAGACTTTGTGTGTGTAGCAGGGACTTAGAGTCGCCCAGCCTAAAACTCTCCTCCACCGAAATGCTGATTTTAGACAGCAGCAACTCTCAAAAATTACCTCCGTCAAATCAGCACTGAGGACGAGCCGATCGAGTTATTTTCCCGGATAAGTTGAGAAGAGTAAACACTACTTAACTTGTTGCAGAGGGGGAATTATGTTTGAACTTTATATGTTAGGTATGTTCCTGGCGGCGGTTTCGATACTGACTCAACCGATGGCCAGCGGTAGAGGTCGCGAGTGGTGGGTGGAAGTTGACACAGATTCGCCCAAGCACACCTATTACTTTGGCCCCTACGACAGCAAGGATGAAGCTTCTAATAACACTAACGCCTACATCACAGACTTGGAAAAGAAAGGAGCTAAAAACATTAGCATCAACATCAAACAAGGTCGCCAACCCAGTCAGCTAAAAGCAAGCGAAGAGTCTTGAGAAAGTGGAACGCTCAATTGTGAATAGGTCGAGCGAGCTAAATCCGCTCGGGCGCGGGTTCACGAATATCGATGACTTCAGCTCCAGGATATTTGTAAACCCGCCTAAACCCAAGAGATGATTCGCTTTCCTTCGTGATTTTGTTTGGTACGGGCACTGCAAGTTTGTTTAAATTAGCGCTTGGTTTAAATTGCTCCGAGGATTAAAAGTGCGATTTGCTTTAATTTTCTCGTAGCATTCGCGTTCTACAGTGCTAATTTCTTTCGGCGGCACGATCGCAATTTTTACTAACAAATCAGTCCGCTCGTCTTTCTTCGGTTTCGGCCATCCTTTGCCCCGCAAGCGCAAAGACTGACCCGATCGCATCCCGGCTGGAAATTTTACAGTTATCATACCTTCAGGTGCCGGCACTTCAATTGAAGCTCCCAATACCGCTTCGTCTGGAGTTATAGGCACTTCGCAGACCAAATTCTCTCCCTCAAATTGGAAGAAAGCGTGAGGCAAAACTTCTAGTTTTAGGTACAAATCTCCCTGCTGCTTGGTGTAGGGGTCAATTTGACCTTTGCCTTTTACCCGAATTTTGCTGCCGGTTTTCACTCCCGCAGGAATCGAAACTTCGCCCGTGGCGACTCGCTTGGAAGTACCGCGAAATGCTTCCCCCAAAGTCAGGGAAATCACCACCTCAGTGTCGAGAGAGCTTCCTGCAGTGCGGTTGTCGTACCCGACGAAATCTTCAAATCCGCCAAAACCGGTGGGCCCGCCGGCGCGGTAGTTGCTGTAATTCCACTTGCCGTTGCGGCCAACACCAGCACCAGGGCTACCTGCGCGGCCGAGCAAGGCATTGATAAATTCGTCAAAACTGCTGTACTGGCTGAAGTCAACCCCGCCAAAATCTACCGCAGTACCGCCCCCGCCCGGCCATCCGCCGGAAGTTGCAGCCGCTTGCTTCCAGTATTGACCGTATTGGTCGTATTTCTTGCGTTTTTCTGGGTCTGATAGCACTTCGTAAGCTTCGTTTACTTCTTTAAAACGAGCTTCGGCTTCTTTGTTCCCGGGGTTCATGTCGGGGTGATATTTCCGGGCTAGTTTGCGAAAAGTCTTTTTAATTTCGTCAGAACTGGCAGTTTTGTTGAGTCCCAAAATAGCGTAATAGTCTTTAAAATCTGTTGCAGCCATTAAGCAATCCCCTCTTTATTAGTTGTTAGTTGTTAGTTGTTAGTTGTTAGAAAGAATAAATCCCAAATTAGCAGCCCGATGGCGAATTAGTTTGATGCCAGGGGTAAAAGTGCCTGCGGCATCTCATTCAAATTATAGGTTATCAAAGGTTTGGACTCGATCGAGTTCGGTTGTTGCTTGGCGTTCGATCGCAATTTCCTCACCCCGCTGCTGTTGTTTGAGATTTTATAGCATTGGGCACTTACGCTGAAAGCCTATCCTGAAGGCAGCCGCAGCAGCAGCAAAAGGCATTCGACCAGAAAAACAATGCTTCGATCGATTAAGAACGTCCTAAGCCTACAGGCGGTTGCTATACCTTTGAGCTTTTAGACTGTGAAAACTTTTGCCACGATATGTTTTGAGGAGTTGTGCGCCTTCGGGATTTCCGGAGGCGGCGAAAGCTTTGGGCAGCAGCCCTCTTGAAGCGATGAGGGGAAAGCTGCTGCTGTTGCTGGCGCGAATACCCGTCTGGTTGACAAGCGAATTTCAAAGGTGGTACCCGCCACGTGATTTATCCGTGGAATCAATCCAAAATCGCAAATCGAAAATCCTCAAGAAAGAGCATTTATCCGTGGGGTCGCCTCTAAAATCTCAAATCTCAAATCTCAAATCGATTGACTGGTGCCGACGATCGAGCTTTTTTTTCTGCACGTGCGATCGAATTTCTCGATAGGAGCTTTTCACCCGATGCCAATCTTAGCACGTTCTCATCAGCAAGTCCGGTCGAATCTGGCGCCTAAATTGTGACTGTGTTATACCCTAAAGTCCGCAGTCATTTGCCAACATTTCGATATCTTTTTTCCTCACCCCAGACCGAGCCTATACCGTCTTATTTTTATTACGTCTGAATAGATTTAAGTCAAAGTAATATAACATAATCTCTCCGTTGTCTGTTAACTACATCACACACTTATCTAAAAATTAAGATAGAATACTAAAAAGCGATCTGCTTTAAATGTTACGAGGGTGCTAACATGATGAATTATTTGCTAAGTTGGCCTTGCGGCTGCTGCGACGAGTGGAAAGATAGTTCCGAGAGTTGTGTTGTACTCAGAAACGGGCAGCGCATTTGTCAGTCGTGCTACCAGCGCAAATACAAGAATCAGAAGCTATTCGCCCGACACCGGCGATCGCACCTATCTGTATCACCGCAGGCAGTAACAGAGAATTTCCCTTATAAATAATGCGCGAGCCTTTGAATAAAGCCAAGTATTTCGACAACCTCGCATCAGCGGTTGGAATTAATAATCAAAAAAAAATTAATTTCGTCATCAGTCATCAGTCATCGGTCATTGGTAATCTGTCACTAATTTACTTATTTATCATCAGTCACTTGGTTAAAGGTAACAGATTTTAACTTAAAAAACTAATGACTGACGACTAATGACTAATGACTAATAACTAAATGATAGTTCCATCAGGAATCGTGGCGTTTTTCAGGACTACGACAATGCCGCTGCGGATATAAAAACCTTGGCTTTCGCGGTTGGCTTCTTCCACTCGGTCTTTATTAATTATTTGAACGTTGTGGCCGATGCGGGCATTTTTATCCACGATCGCGCGGCGAATTGTAGTATTTGCACCGATACCGAGAGCGACGCCGCCGTTGTCCAAACTCGAATGCCGTTCGGCGTCGGGTTCGTAAAAGTCAGCACCCATGACTAGGGTGTCTTGAATCGTACATCCAGCTTCAATGCGCGATCGAACTCCCAACACAGAATGGTCGATCCGACACTTTTTGAGAATGCAGCCTTCAGCAATAATCGATTCCGTCACGTGAGTATCTAAAAGCTTAGTCGGAGGCAAGAAACGCGGGCGAGTGTAAATCGGAGCCTTTTCATCGTAGAAACTGAAAGGAGGCTGAGGCTGTTTGGTCAGCGCCAAGTTAGCATCGTAAAAAGCCTCAATAGTTCCGATATCTTCCCAGTAATCGTCAAACAAATAAGCTTGAACGTTGTGGTCTTTTGCAGAATTCGGAATAATCTCTTTACCAAAATCCGTTTGGGTTGGAGATTCTTTCAGCAGTTTAATCAAAACTTCTTTTTTGAAGACGTAAATCCCCATCGAAGCAATGTAAGGACTGTCCTTAGCCTGCTGCGCTGTCAATCCCAGTTTAGTAGTATCCACCTGCATTTGTTTGAGCGCATCGCCTTTGGGCTTTTCGCTGAAAGAAACAATGCGGCCGCTGTCGTCGATTTTCATCAAACCAAAATCCGAGGCCCGCTTCTCGTCCATAGGCAAAACTGAGAGGGTGATATCGGCGTTGGTTTCGCGATGCCTCTGCACAAACTTCTGGTAGTCCATGCGGTAGAGGTGATCGCCCGAAAGAATCAAGTATTCGTCAACGTCCCACTCTTCTAGCAGCCACAGATATTGGCGAACTGCGTCGGCTGTCCCTTGAAACCAGTTGGGGTTTTCCTGAGTTTGCTGGGCGGCGAGTACCTCGGCAAATCCGTCGGTGAAGCCGGAAAAGTTGTAGGTGCGAGCGATGTGACGGTTGAGGGATGCCGAGTTAAATTGAGTGAGGACGTAGATTTTGACTATTTCCGAGTTGATGCAGTTGCTGACAGGAATATCGATGAGGCGATATTTGCCTGCGAGGGGAACTGCGGGTTTGGCTCGCAGTTTGGTTAGGGGGTAAAGGCGGGTGCCTACACCGCCACCGAGGATGATGGCTAAAACTTTTTTCAAGGAACTTTCTCCCTAGGGTCGATTAACTCTCCAAGTACAGTGTCGGATGGTGAGGGCTTCTTGACAAGGGGGGGGAGCAAGGAAGTTTTGAGTTTTGAGTTTTGAGTTGAGTCGCTTACACAGAAAGCGGATTGTTTAATCCAAATACTTCTTCAAACCCTCAATAAGAGTTAAAAAACCCGGTTTATGAGAGTTGGAGTGCGTCCGGGACTGGAGTTAGGAGTTTCGATCTGTGAGTTAAAATACCCATCAATCCATAATGGATATTTAAAAAAGTTTTGAGTTGTGAGTTAACATACCCTTCAATAAATAAAGGCAGTTTAAGGAAAGAATAAGGTTGGGGGTTTGGGCTTTTAATTACAAGTTTCTTGGGTTAATTCCCCCTTTTGGCAATTTCTCCATCCAGGCTCATCGCGCTGTTGTTCTTTTTCAAGACGGGTCGATCGCACCGCGCCCGCTGATGCTCTGTTTGCGCCCGCTGGCGTCCTTGTTCTGCTTGGTTTCGAGCTCGTTCTTTTTACTGGCGTTCCTGACTGCGGTGAATTTGTCCAACTTCACAGCAGTCAGGCAGCGCCGCCCGTCGGGACGATGATTTTCTAGGTTGAGTCAGCTTTCAATCTGAGATTGACTGGAAATTTGTCTAAGAGTTTGCAATTTGTCGATCGACAAAATTGGATAAAATGTCTATTCTCTACCAAAAGCTAGATCCCCTACCAACCTCTGCTACTGTAGCCTAAGGCGTAAAAGCTAGCAAAAGTGTATGCAAATTCAAACGCCGGACTGGGTTAAACACGCCGTATTCTACCAAATATTCCCCGATCGCTTTGCCAAAAGCAAACAGCCCCGCAAACGCCTCCTGCAAAACTTCATGTGGGAAGAATGGCACGAGATCCCCACCCTCCAAGGCTACAAAGGCGGGGACTTGTGGGGCGTGATGGAACAGCTAGACTACTTGCAAGACTTAGGCATTAACGCAATTTACTTCACGCCCATATTTCAGTCAGCTAGCAATCACCGCTACCATACCCACGACTACTATCAAGTCGATCCGATGTTGGGCGGCAATCCGGCTTTTAAAGAACTTTTAGATGCCGCTCACGATCGCAACATCAAAATTGTCCTCGACGGCGTATTCAACCACGCCAGCCGCGGCTTTTTCTTCTTTCACGACATCCTCGAAAACGGCCCCCATTCTCCTTGGCTGGATTGGTTTAAAATTGAAGGTTGGCCGCTATCAGCCTACGACGGCAATTTTCCTGCTAACTATGCCGGTTGGGACGGGAATCGAGCACTTCCTGAATTCAATCACGACAATCCAGAAGTGCGAGAATACATTATGGAAATCGCCGAATATTGGATTAAATTCGGCATCGACGGCTGGCGGCTGGACGTTCCTTTTGAAATTAAAAGCCCGGGATTTTGGCAGGAATTTCGCGATCGAGTTAAAGCAATTAATCCCGAAGCTTACATTGTCGGCGAAGTTTGGGAAGATGCGAGAGAATGGCTCGACGGCAGTCAATTTGACGGAGTAATGAATTATCTTTTTGCCGGGCCGACTATTGCTTTTGCAGCGGGCGACAGGGTAGATTTAGCTCAAATTGAAGGCCGTTCTTACCATCCCTATCCGGCGCTTTTTGCTAAACAGTACGGCGAAAAAATTAAACAGGTTTTAGAACTGTACCCGTGGCAGATACAGCTAACTCAACTTAACTTGTTGGCCAGTCACGATACAGCTAGGTTGCTGTCAATTGCTGGGGGCGATAAAGCTAGCGTCGAACTAGCTACTTTGCTGCTGTTAACTTTTCCTGGAGCTCCCAGCATTTACTACGGCGATGAAGTTGGTTTGCCCGGTGCTCTAGATCCCGATTCTCGCCGCGGTTTTCCCTTAGAATCTCACTGGGAACTTGATGTTTTAGATTATCACAAGCAGTTGATAGCTTTGCGTCACAAATATGCTGCCCTCCGTACTGGATCGTACCAAATTCTGTTTGCTGAGGGAACGGTTTACGTTTTTGCCCGAATTTTGGGGGATGAGGAAATAGTTGTTGCTGTCAATGTCGCGACAGAAGAAGCTAATATTAGCTTTGAGGCAGCTAATTTGAAATCTCCTCACGAGAAATTGCTGTTTGGGAAAGGCGAGTTTGTTTGGAAAGGTGAAGGGGAAACTCGGCATTTAGAATTGATGCTGCAGGCGCGATCGGGATTGATTTTAGGTTAGGATAATTAGTTCAGCAATTACGCAAGTGTCACGATCCAATCGACTTGTAGGGTGCGTCAGACCGAGTTATGGACGGATGAGCGATGGTTTGGGCTCTGACCCACCTTACTAATTGTGACACTTGTATAAGTTCTCTAGTTTAAAATGTAAGGTGCGCCCATAAGCACCCTACTAAATTTAGAGATGCCGCAAGTTTAGTTATGCTGCAACCATTGCGGGTACGAGCACCGCATCAATGATATGGATGACGCCATTGTCGGCAAGAATATCGGGAGTGAGAACTTTAGCATCATTAACTTTAATGCCGTCTGAAGTCTCAATTCCCACGACAGAACCTTCCACTGTTTCAGCAGAACTTAACTCAAGCAAGTTCTCAGTTAGTACCTCGCCAAACAGAATGTGATAGGTGAGAATTTTTTTGAGCTTTGGTATGTCTTCCAACCAAGAGGCAATAGTGTTCGCAGGTATTTTGGCAAATGCCTCGTCAGTTGGTGCTAAGACGGTGTAGGGGCCCGGACTTTGCAATAAATCTAACAAACCAGCCGCTTCAATAACAGTCACAAGTGTTTTGAAAGAGCCGGCATTGGTGGCAGTCTGGACAATATCAGCCATGATGTTTTTGGGGAGTGCAAATAGCAGAAAATAAATCTGGGGCGACGATTCATTTTAGCAATTTACAAATAGCAGAAAATGAATCGGAGGGCTGATGATTATTTTACTCATTATAAGTTATTTTGGTTGCCGCCCCTGATAGACCCGCGCGATCGACCTTTTTGACTTATCCTAGGCTCCCATCCTCCCCCTTGCGGAAAAACTGCTTTAAAATCTCTCCGGGAGCTCTGTCCCAGGTGTCGATATGTTCGTAAATTAAGCCGTCTTTATCGAGTTTATAAGTAGAGTAGCCGTTAAAAAAAATCCGAGCTTTCCAGGGAACCCGCAGGATGCCGCGAACAGTCCAATTTGCCACAATAGTATCAGGGTCTGTCTGACTTACACCGTGCAGGTCGAAGTAAATCTCGCTAAAGAATAGCTGCCCGTGAAATCGCAGAGTCCAAAAGATAATGCGATAGTTGATTTTTCCTTTAAATTTGTTAACAGGGTCTTGAAAATAAACATCTTTTGTGTAGATGTCGTAGGAGATATCTTTTTCAAAAAGCGTCGGGAGTTCCGCTTTCAGGGTGTCTACTGCTTGTTCTACCTGCATTTGATATTCGAGCGCGCTCACGCTACCACCTTGTGACAGTATTAATTTATAACTTTAAATGAATAATCTCGATCGCTGGAGTATCGCAGATTTGATACTTAATCCAGCTCTGATTTTAACTCTAGCGATATTTATCCGCGCCGGCTTTTCTGCTGACCCGGACTTGCGACATCGACACCTTGGCACCGATTTGACAGAACACCCCCACTCCTCTGACATTCTCGCAGAAATCAACAGCGGCAAGCTGTTGATGGTAGATAGCCGTCGCCGGAACGGTCTAATTTTGATTAAACGCTTCCACGCGGAGTTTGCCGGGCCTGGGGCTGCCGTTGGGGGTGCTTTTGATGTTAATTCTGTGCAGGCGATTCCCGTGGGGGATTTTTGTTTGGTTTGCCCTCTATCTCCCGAAGAAAGACAGAAAGCTTTTGGAATTCGGCGGCATTGGGTGCGGTTAATGGAACAGTTAACGGCAAAGCCGGCAGCTTTGGAACGCGCACTAATGATTTTAACTCAGTTTGAACAATATTTGGATTCGGAAACGGTGGCACAAATTCCCGATGAAGCTTTGGCACTTTTAGTAGGCGTATTTCCCGCAACCATTCGCGCGGCGCGACAAGAAAATGATCGAGGATGAAAATATTTTATCTATTTCCTAATTCTAGCGTGTGGCTGCAAACTATCGAATCAGATGCCAAATTAAGGACAGCCTAATACCATTTTTCTAAAGATGTGCTAGAGATAAAGAATGTAAGATCCAAGACCATCCTGTGAGAAAACCAATGA